>JALYLT010000044.1 GCA_030774095.1 Chloroflexota bacterium | reverse complement strand
GCGTACGATGTCCACGTCGTGCCGCACGGCGGGGTACGTGCGCAGTCCGGCCAGCTCGAAGGCACTCGTGAGGTCGCCAGTGGACCGCAGCTCGCTCCGTGCGGCAGCGGACCACTCGCGTGCCTCCGCGTAGCGCTCGGGCACGAGGTTCGATACAGCGAACAGCGCGGCGATTGCCACGACAACCGCAGCTGTTGTGCGTCGGTCCTCGAACACATCTCGGCGGGCATAGCGGCGCGCGAGCGCGAAGCCGACCGCCGCGACCGCGACCGCGGTTAGTGCGAAGGCCGCGCCAGGCACGAGGATGACCCAGCGCGTCGCCCACAGGATCTCGACCGTCCGCGAGCTCGCAAGCATCGCGCCCCACTCCGGCGCATCCGGCACCAGCGCGGACATCGGCGGTCCGAGATGTATCGCCGTCTGAGACTCTTCAACGTTGATCGTGCGCACGGCACCGACGAGCACGCCGAGAACGCCGAGCTCGGCGACGAGGACGAGCGACGCGACGATCTGCTGGGTCAGGTTCATTGCGATCACCGGCGCGAGGTGCGGAAGCTGGTGCCGCCAGAAGAGCCGCCAGCGGCCCACGCCGAGCGTGATCGCTCCGACCGTGAACGGCGTGCGCGCGAGCCGGTCGACCTCCGCGCGGATCACGCGATACGGACCCGCCCAGCCAGTGAGGAGCAGGGCGCCTATGAAGATGAGGATGCTCGTGTCCGTCTTCACGAACGCCTTCATGAGGAGGAGCGCGACGAGCGTCGCGGGGACCGCCGCGACAAGCTCGGCGACCGACTCCGTGAGTAGTCGCACCGGCCGCCACCAGCTTCCGAGAGCCGCGACGACGACGCCCGCGAGGACGCGGCCAAGTCCGGCGAGCAGGACGATCGTGAGCGTTGCCCGCGCACCGGCGAGCACGACGCTGAAGAGGTCCCGCCCGAGCACGTCCGAGCCGAAGGGGAACACGAGGCCCGGGTCGTATGGGCGTGGGTCGCTGCCGTGCTCGACCACGAAGTAGATCGGCTCATACGGCGCGATGCGCTCGCCGAACAGCGCGACGAAAAGGAGCGCAAGGAACGAAAAGAGCGCTCCGATCATCAGCGGGTCGGGTCGGAGCAGCCGGAGGTTCGACCGCTGATTCCCCCGAGTGGTCTCGAGCGGCGCTGCGACGCGGCTACTCACCGACGGCGATGCCCATCGCGGTACGGTACCGGTGCTACCGGACGAGCGTTCGGCGCGATCACGACCTGGTCATTCGGCTGACATCACGACACCGGCTAAGACATCGCCGGAACAGAGCAACTTTGCGTTGCCCCGATACGTCGTCCCAGCAGCGGTTCGAACAAAGGACACCGTCGGATTCGCGGCGGCCGGTGCGGGATTCTCTGGGATGCTGATGGTGAGACCGCTGAAGCGGTCATCGAGCGCAAACCGTTCGGTCAGGTAGCGCTGCAGATCGTCACGACCAACGAGATCGCGAACCTTGCCGCCGACGTTGTCATGGAACGCGAGGTCTGCAGTGAAGAGTCCGGCGACACGACCAGCCGCGCGCGCATTCCATCCCGCGAAGAAGTCATCCACGAGCTTCGCGCATATGGCTCGGTTCGAAAGGGTGGGACTGGGCGCGGGCGTGGATGACACGCAGGCCGCCAGCAGGCAGGATAGGATCCCGGCCGCGACGCGCATCAGCTTGCGGTTTGTCGGAATAGCGCGCGAGGCCGAGACACATCGGCGAGGGCTGAGACCGTTGCGAAGAGGCCCGCGAGCACGACACCGCTGAAGATCAGACCCGCTGCGTCATGGACGCCGACGGACTCGAGGGCGAGCTGACCGATGCCGCGCCACACGAACAGATATTCGATGATCGGAAGGCTCGCGACCGAGACACGCAGGCCGCTGCCGAGCGCCTCGAGCAACACGGGTCGCACGTGCGGGAGGACGTGGACCAACAGGATCTCACGCGTGCGGAGTCCCTTGGCGTTCGCGGTCGTGATGAAATCGGCGTCAAGCACTTCCTGCATCCGCGTCGCGGTGAGCTGCGCCGTGAAGGCGATGGCGGGAACCGAAACGGAGAGAAGCGGCAGCACAAGATGGCTGTCATAGCCGAACCCGAAGACCGGCAGGAGCTTCCCGCCCTCAGGCGTCGCGCCGACGATGATCACGAGGATCTGCAGGAAGTACGCGACGAAGAACGCCGGAACAGCGCTGAGCAGCGTGGTGATGCCGACGATGCCGCCGCTCGCCCAGGCTCGACGACGCAGCAGCGCGCCGGCGACACCGAGGAGCGTCCCGACGACGAGCGCGAGGACAGCCGCACCGACGAGCAATGCCAGGCTGCGGAACATCGAGTCCACGAAGAGCTCGAGGAAGCTCAGGTGGTAGAGCTCGGCGAGTCCTTTGCACATTCCCGCGGGAAGGGGCTGGTCGAAACGCACGAGGACTGTCGATGTGCGGACGCAATAGATCCCCGGACGCACGAGATACGGGGCGTAATACGCCATCGCGACCGGGACAGCGGCGACGAGGATCGTCCAGACGATCACGATCGTGAGCGGGATCCGCAGGAGCCGCGCGAAGACCGTGTTCACCTGGGTAGCTCCTCGGCACCAAGCGCGAGACGCCCGGCGAGGTATCCGACGAACGCCGCGGCATCGGCGCGAAGGTCACCCTCGCCACGGGTGCCATCGATGAGGACCGTCTTGACGTCGAAGAACGGAGCGACCGCGTCGATCGATCCGATCCGCGGCGTGTCGAGCGTGCGCTGGTACTTGGCGCCGGCCTGGTCCGCATAGAGGTCCAGCGCAGGGATCAGGTCGCCGTACGGCGTCGTGAAACGCAAGCTCGGGCCGTCGAGTCGGTCGAGTACAACGACGAGCCCGATACGCCGGTCCTTCAACACCTCGCCGACGCTCTTCGCATTTGCTGCTGGGTCTAGTGCGGGATCGAACTCGACGAAGATGAAGGGAACGCGCCGCGCGCTCAGTGATCGGCTGAGCGCCGCCAGGACATCCGTGGACGGATGCGGCGCGCCGGGCCGCTTGATGCTCCAGACGACGATGCGCGCGGCGTCATCCGGCGCGGCCGCAACTTCGGCGACGTGGCTCGTGACCGATGCGGTCTGGCGCTGAAGTGGTACCTCGACGCGCGCCATGGTGCCGAGATCGCGTGAAAGCGAAACGGTGTACCGCGGTGTCCCGCGCTCGTCTTGGAGGAAGAATGGCGAGAGGTCGATCCCGAACGGCTCGACGAATTGCCGCGCCGCCACGTCGCCGAGTACCAGGACCGGCACCCCGGAGATGCCTGCTGGCGGGTGCTGGCGCTCCGTCCGCAGATACGGGTTGCCACCTCCGTCGAGGTCGCCGAGGCCGTAGGTCACGGTCGCCGGCAGATCGTTGTAGATCCAGAGCGCCGGGTCCACGAAGATCACCGCCGCCGCGCCACGCTTGATCGCGTTCGCGATCTGCTCGTCAGGCATGGGACCGCGGGCGTAGTTGAACCGGTCACGTAGCGGACGCGCCTTGAGGCCGATGAACCGGACAAGCAACACGACCTTGCCGCGCACGTCGATCCCCGCGTAGTCATCTGCATAGTCGTAGTCGCGGATCAGCTTCGCGAAATCGTCGTTGAGATTCCCGTACAGGGGCCGCGGCGGTACGGGGTAGTCGGCGGCGGTGATGCCGCGACTCGCGAAGACGAGCGGCGCTTCGACGAGGCCGCCGCCTGCATCCCCACCGATGAACGATCGGACGGTCCGGTTCCGATCCGGTATGTCCAGTGATGAATGCGGGAACGGCTCGGTGATCTTGACCGAACCCGCGCTGACCGTTGCCGCGCTTGTTTGGGCGATCGTAGTGATCTCGCGTGTCACGGCATAGCTTGCGCCGATCGGTCGGAGCCCTGCATCGGCGAAAGCTTCCTCGATATCCGCGGTCGGCCGCATCTCCGCGCGCGCAGCGGCGGCCCAGGCCCATGCCGCGGCGTAACGCTCGGGCACGAGCGATGAGACCAGGAAGAGCGCGAGCACCGCGACGCCGAAAGCGGCCGATCCTCGTCCACGCAGATCGTCGATTACGTCGCGTCGCCCGTAGCGGCGCGCGACGGTGAATCCGATCACCGCGACCGCGACGGCGGTGAGCGCGAAGGCGATCCCAGGAATGAAGACGAGCCAGCGCGTCGTCCAGAGGCTTTCGATCGTGCGAGCGCTCGCGAGCAGACCACCCCACTCCGGCGGATCGGAAATCTGTGCCGCGTTCACCTGCGTCGGTCCTGGGTGGAGGAGCGACTCCTCGACGTTGATCGTGCGCGTAAGACCGAGTGCGACACCAAGGACGCCAAGCTCCGCGACCAAGACGAGAGATGCGACGACTTGTTGACTCGCGTTGAGAGCGACGATCGGAACGAGGTGTGGCAGGTGATGACGCCAGAAGAGCCGCCAGCGGCTGACCCCGATCGCGCGGGCGCCCTGCGTGAACTGCATGTTCGCGAGACGGTCCAGCTCCGCACGGATCACGCGATACGGCCCGGCCCATCCAGTGACGAGCAGCGCCGCGATGAACACGAGCAGGCTCGTCTCCGCTTTGACGAAGATCTTCACGAGCACGAGCGCGACGAGCGTCGCGGGGACCGCGGATACGAGCTCAGCGACCCATTCGGTCGCAAGTCGGGCCGGAGGCCACCAACTGCCGAACGCCGCGACCAGCGCTCCTGCGAGGACGCGGACGATGCCGCTGACGAGAACGATCGCCAGCGTCGCCCGCGCGCCGCCGAGGACGAGGCTGACAAGGTCGCGGCCAAGCACGTCCGAACCGAACGGGAAAACGAGCCCGGGGTCATACGGCCGCGGATCGCTGCCGTGTTCCGGCACGAAGTAGATCGCCTCGTGCGGCGCGAAGCGTTCGCCGAACAGAGCGATGAGCAGCACAGCGAAGAACGCAGCCGCACCAACGAGGGTCCCAACATCGGGCACACGGAGGCGCCGCGCTTGCGTTCGCCGAACCACCGCTGTGGCCACGCTCATCTCGGTAGCTCCTCCGCACCGAGGGCGAGCCGACCCGCGAGATAGCCGACCAAGGCGGCGGCGTCACCGCGCAGATCGCCGGAGCCTCCGTTGCCGCTCACCACAACGGTCTTGACATCGAGCAACGGCGCAATTTCCGACACCACGGCGGCTGAGGCTGTCGTGCGCGTCACGTCGTACCGCGCCCCAGCCCTCTCCGCATAGAGATCGAGCGCGGGTATGAGCTCGCCATTCGCCGTCGTGAACTTCAGCGCACTGCCGTCCAGTTGATCCAGCACCACGACCAAGGTGATCCTCCGAGCCTTGAGCACTTCGGAAACAGCCTTCGCTCCCAACCTCGCGTCGACTGCCGGATCGAAGTCCACGAAGATGAACGGCACGCGCCGACCGCCCAACGCGCGAACGACGGCCGCAAGCACGTCGCCCGTTGCGGAGTTTGGCTCGTCCGCCTTCCGCTCCCTCCACACAAGGATGCGACCGGCGTCGCCAGGCACGCCCCCGACCTCGCCCACATAGCTCGTGACCACCGCCTGTACGCGCGCGAGCGGTACCTCGACCCGCGCGGTCACGCCGAGTTCGCGCGCGGGCGACCGTTTGTATTGATCGCCTATGTAATCATCGAAGAGGTCGAGCAAGCTCGTGCGGACTTGAAAGTAGCTGGCGACGTCCAGCCCGGTCGAGGCGAGGAGTGTTCCTGCCGCAACGGTGTCCACGACCACGACGGGCACGCCTGACGTGGTGGTCGGTGGGTTTTGCGCCTGCAGCGGTATGTATGGATTGACACCACCAACGCGCCCAGCGCCCGAGAAGACGGTGATCTGTTCGAGGTAGTTCGGTAGATCGTTGTCGACGAAGATGACCGCCGCTGCTCCGTGTTTGATGGCAGTGGCGATGCTCTCCTCCACCGGAAAGCCGCTCGTGGACCCGTTGAGGATGTACTGATTGGACCCCAGCGCGGGTGGTTTGGCTGCCGCCACTCCAATGAACCGGAGCAACACGACCACCTTTCCGCGCACATCAACCTCCGCGTAGTCGTCGGCATAGTCCTTGATCAACAGGCCGAGATCGGGAATTTTTCCAGCGTAAGGAGGCGTGGGCGGCGCCGGCGGATGCTCGGACGGCGTGATACCTCGACCAACAAACACGACGGGGGCTTCGACCACACCGCCACCCGTATTCGACGTGACGAAGGATTGGACATGAATGAGATCGGGATACTTCGGTGCTTTTCGTGGCCAAACCTGGGTCACTGCGGCAGTACCGAGCTTCACGGTTGCCGGTCCGGTCTGCACCACACCACCGAGATCGCGCTGGACAGCGTACGTCGCGCCGATCGGCTTCAAGCCGGCATCCGCGAATGCCGACTGGATCGCAACGGACGGTCGCACCTCCGCTCGCGCTGCCGTGGCCCACTCCTGCGCGGCGGCGTAGCGCTCCGGCACGAGCGTCGACGCCACGAAGATCGCGAGTAGTGCGAGCGCAAGTGCTCCCGCTGCGCCGCTGCGCACGTCCTGCGTCACATCGTGTCGGCCGTAGCGGCGGGCGAGCGCGAATCCGATCATGGCCACAGCCACCGCAGTGACTGCAAAGCCGATTCCCGGGATAAGGAAGAGCCAACGCGTGGTCCAGAGGCTCTCGATCGTTCGCGCATTGGCGAGAAGACCGCCCCACTCAGGCGGATCAGCGATGCTCGCGAACGGGACTTCACGGATCGCCGCGCGCGTCAGTGACTCCTCCAGGTTGATCAAACGCGTCGCGCTCACGAAGACGCTGAGAACGCCAAGCTCGGCGACGAGCACGAGTGAGGCGACGATCTGCTGGCTCAGATTCACCGCGAGCACCGGGGCGAGGTGCGGCAGGTGATGCCGCCAGAAGAGTCGCCAGCGGCTAACCCCGATCGCGACAGCGCCCTGCGTGAATGACATCGCGCTCAGACGATCGACCTCGGCGCGGATGATGCGATACGGTCCGGCCCAGCCCGTCACGAGCAGCGCGCCGGTGACAAGCGCGATGCTCGGATCGGCCGTCAGGAAGACCTTCACAAGGACCAGAGCGACCAGCGTCGCGGGTATCGCTGAGGCGAGCTCGGCGAGCGACTCGGTCACGAGCCGAGTTGGCCTCCACCAGCTGCTGACTGCGGCGACGAGCGCGCCGGCTACGACGCGTGCGGCGCCGCTCAGCACGACGATCGTCAGGGTCGCGCGAGCACCAGCGAGGACGACGCTGAGGAGGTCGCGACCCAGAACGTCGGAACCGAACGGGAAGACGAGGCCTGGGTCGTACGGCCGCGGGTCGCTGCCGTGCTCCGGAACGAAATAGATCGCCTCGTGTGGGGCGACTCGCTCACCGAAGAGCGCCAAGAACACAAGGCCGAAGAACGCGGCCAGCCCGACGAACAGCCAGGGGTCTCGGCGGACCATCGACGCAAAATACCGTTGGTCCGCCGCCGGCGTTCGGCGGCGGCGACAACTGCTACTCGCGCGGTATTACTTGAGGGCCGTATCTGAGCTGCCGCGGCCCTCGTACGGCCCTACGTTTGAGACCGGATGCGCTTCATCTCACTTGCCGCGTTCCTCATCCTGATCGGCGGAGCGTGCGCTCCTGCGGTCGGGACCGTGACCGCGACCCCATCGTCGCCCGCGCGGACTGCGCGGATCAACGATCCCGCCAGGCTTCCGCGTTTGACGGCGACCGCGGCGGCATCACCGCTGCCCACCGCTACACCCGTAAAGCCAGCGGGCCACACTCGGTTTCGCGTCGTGAGCTTCGTCGATGATTCCCTCGGTTGGGCCGCCGGCAGCTCTGCGGATGGAAAAGCGTTCCTCCTTCAGACAAAGGATGGCGGCAACACCTGGAGCGCGTTGCCCGCGCCGTCCGCTTACATCACGGTCGGTGACGAGCTGAGGTTCGTCGATGCCCAGCACGGCTGGCTGCGCACCAACGTCTTGATCTCCACGGCTGGAGACTGCGGTCGGCCCCCGACGGCGCCCCCGGTATGCCGCACCGTGATCCTCCACACGAGCGACGGCGGACACACGTGGCAGGAGCAGCTCGGAATCGAACACGCAGGCAGACTCGGTCCCGGCCTTCGAGCGCTCACCGTGCTCGATGACCGTCACGCCTGGGTCGTGCGCCTGGGGAGCGTCCGCTCGACACCGAACCCGTACTCGCCGTGTACACCCTCTGACTGTGCGATCGGTGTCATGGCCACCAGTGACGGAAGCACGTGGATGCCCGTCGGTGACCTTCCCGCGTTCGTCGACGGAATGGATTTCGTTGACGCACACACCGGATTCGCGACGGTTCATACGGAGAAGAACGAGGTTGGTACGCCGAACACCGCATCGTTCGTGGTCACACGCGACGGCGGTCGGACCTGGATGATCCAGCTTCAGGTTGATGGACCAGCGCCGCGCTTGTTCGTGAACTTCGTCGACCCGCGGATCGGGTTCGCGCTCGAACGGGAGGTTGCCATGTGCGGTGCGTCTTGGTGTTGGGTCTATGGACTGTACGGCAGCGGTGATTCCGGACTGACCTGGAACAAGGTGTTATCAACGCCTGCGGATATCTCGGGTGCGTGGTGGTCGCCTCAGGGTCGGTTCACGACACTGGCAACACCAATGTTCATCAGTGCGACGGTCGGCTGGATCGCGATCGCGCGAGAGAGCGACGCCACGAAAGAAGGATTCATGGGTGGTGGGGTACTGATCACGTCCGACGGCGGGCGGAGCTGGAGGCGGACGCCGGCTGTGCCTGCGGATTGGGGCGAAGTCAACGATCTCGCGGTGCACGGATCGACCACGTGGATCGTTGGACAACGCGCTGGCGATCAGGACTCCTTTGTCGCACGTACAAGGGACCGCGGGCAGACCTGGGACTATCCACCGATGGGACAGCCATGAACGTGATGCACCGACGTATTCACCGGGGAAGCTTTCTCGTTCTGATCCTGCTCGTCGCAGCCGCGTGCTCCTCGCCCGCATCGAACGCGCCTTCGCCGACGGCCAACACGCCTGCAGCATCGGCCGCGACCTCGACACCAACACCGACGACCGCGCCGGCGACGGCCTCACCAGCCACGCCGACCCCGACCCTCACCGTGCTGCCGACGAATGCCACGATCAGCGCGCCGTCAGGCGACGTGGTCTGGATGTTCGTGGGCGGGACGCGCCTGTTCCGCTCGCTCGATCGCGGGAACACGTGGGCCGAGCGTGGTCTCCCGGCCGGCGCGCGGTCTGGGGAGGTCACGTTCGCGAGCGACCGTGATGGATTATTCGTCCAGACGAGCGGGCAGTGTGCAGCACAACAACTCTCTATCTGGGCGACGCACGACGGCGCCTCGACTTGGGAGCTGATCGCTGCGCAGGGCATCGCGGACGCACGGTGCAAGAGTCGTCCGTCCCTGATCGACTCACAGCACGCTTTCCTGGTGGCGTCCGACGACACCGCGGCGCCCGGCGCGCCCGCCATTTATGCGAGTGCTGACGGTGGTCGAACGTGGACTGTCTCTCGTGCACTGCCCAACCCGACTGGCTTCAAGATCACGGGTCCGGGGGACGCACTGCTTCCAGGCCTGGTCCGTGGATTCGGCTCGACGCTACTTCTCGATGTCTTCGGTCAGCAGACGGGGGCTGGCGCACAGTTCGCGTACCGCTCCGTCGACGGCGGCGCGAGCTGGACGTATGCATCGACCGCACCCATCACACAACCGCGGATCGCTTTCGTGACCGCGAACCGATGGCTGCAGATCAGCTCGCCGAACGACTCACCCGAAACGACCGATGGTGGCGCGACGTGGCACGCGTACACGACGGATTACCAGCAGGCGGCGGGAGTCGCTCCGCAGATCGTCTTTGGTGACGCGAATGTCGGCTACGCGACCGTGCGAGGCGCCCTCCAGCGGACCGTCGATGGTGGCGCGCACTGGACGTCGCTGCGCACGCCGGGAACGTGACCCGGGCGCGTGTGAGCTGGGTCGCAGTTCGGAGGCGCAGAACTTAGCTGGGGCTCATGAGGCGCTTAGCTCGCGTTCATGAACCGCCGGTCCGCGAAGGCTTCAATTGGCCGCATGCCAGAGACGCAAACGACGAACCCACGCAGCAGCGCCGGCGGGACGCGCGCGAGGAAACCACAGCCGCTGATCCGGTCCGTGCTGGCGCTCCGGATCGCGGTCGCCGCGATCACGACGCTCAGCCTCGGTGGCATGACCGCGTACGCCGGCAGCCATGTCTACACCTCGTCGGCACCGCTGGTCGTCGCATTCGCGGATGACAGCGCGTCGAGCGCGGCCGCCACAGCGACGGTGACTCCAGCGACCTCGGTAACGACGGTCACTTCGAGCGTGCGCACCAGTACGGCCACGCCCGTCACTGCGACGCGGCAGTCCTAGCGGGTCAGGCCCCCGGCCGGACCTTCGGCCGATCCCCGGCACGCAACAGACGGATCCCGACGCCCGCGCAGAGCGCGAACAGGGTGAGCCACGCCACGACCGACAGGAACGGATTCGTGAAGTCGCTTCCCGATAGCAGGGTGTGCGCGAACACGGCGGCGAACGCGACGTAGGACGAGCGGTGGATCCACAGCCACACGCCGAGCGACATCCGATCTCGCAGCCAGCTCGTGATCATGACCACGGCGAAGAGATCGAGCGAGACGGTCCCCAGCCCGATCGCGACGACACCGTACGAAGCGACGAACGGGACCAGCACGTCGATCGGCGCCAGCTTCGCCTGCGGATCCAGGAGCAGCGCGACGACGTGGATCGCGCCGAGCGGTAGCCAAATGAGGCTCGCCGCATCGTGCACCGCGCGCAGCCCGCGGTTGTGCGTGAACCATTGGAGAAAGCCCGGTCGCAGGGCGACGCCCGACAGGAGCGCCATCGAGAGCGCGACGGTGGCGGCGGCGCCGGTGCCGCGTCCGATGACCCACAGGAACGTGTCGCTGTCCACGTCATCGTGAGCCTACCGCGAGGTCCTCAGCGGTTCGACCGGAAGATCCGCTGCGGCCCATGCGACGAATCCGCCGATGACATCGGTCGTGTTCCCGAAGCCGAGCTCGTGGAGCCGGACCGCGGCGAGGCTCGAGGAATAGCCCTCGTGGCAGATGAGGATGAGCTTGTCCTCGCGCCCGGCGAATTCCGCGCTCTGGTGGCCCGATGTCGGATCGACGCGCCACTCGAGAACGCTGAGCGAGATGTGCACCGAGCCGGGGATGCAGCCGTCTCGCGCGCGCAGTTCGCCATCGCGCGTATCGACGAGCACCGATCCTTGATGCATCGCGGCCGCGGCCTGCGCGGGCGTGAGTCGACGCAGCCGCGCCTGCGCTGCGGCAAGGACCTCATCGATCCCACGTCGCGTGATCCGGCCATGCTGCCACACCCCTGGACGGCATCCGTTGGCGACCTCGGATGCCAGCTAGCCGCCGCGACCCTTGCGAATCAGATCACTTGGCCGTCGTTTGCCCTTTGGCATCCGCACGGGCACGACGTCAAGCAGATTGCCGTCGGCGCGCCGGATCAGTCCGCGGCGCTCCATCTCAGCGAGGCCAGGGGGCCACGCCTCCCCAGGGGCGCCTCGAGCGATCTCGTCGGCTTTGCGTCGCAGGTCCACGAGGCTTTCACGTTTCACAGTTACGTCGTAGCACACCGCGCACATAGGGTCTACGCGTCCACTCCGAGCCGTCGCGCGATCTCGC
>JALYLT010000043.1 GCA_030774095.1 Chloroflexota bacterium | reverse complement strand
CGCAGGTCCGACGACGCATTCGCCGTCTTCGTGTGCAAGATGATCTCTTCCACCGCTCGGGATCCGAGCGAGACCATGATGTCGTTCTCGATCTCCTCCGCGTGTAGCTGGTGTCGCTCCAGCTTCGGCGTCGGCATCACGACGCCGTACGCGTCGCCCATGCGGATGATCGAGGCCTTCTGGATGCGGTCGTCCTTGTTGAGGTAGTGCGACGCGATCGCGTGGCCGGCTTCGTGGTAGGCAATGGTGCGCCGGTCGTGCGCGGACATGCTGAGGATCGGCTGCTTGATGCCGAGGAGGCGCGCGTCGCGCGCGGTGAGCCAGTCCTTGTAGGTTAGGTACTCGCGGCTGTCATCGTGCGCAACGATGAGCGCCTCGTTGATGACCGTCTTGAGCTCGATCGGGGTCCAGCCGATGGAGTCCGCGACCATGAGGTCCACCGAGATGTCGGGCTCGTGCGCCTTCAGGCGCAGGTAGTGCTGGATGATGTCCTTGCGGCCTTCGCCGTCCGGCTCGTAGATCATGAGCTTGCGGTCCAGGCGGCCGGCGCGAACGAGCGCGGCGTCGAGCACTTCGGGCCGGTTGGTCGCGCCGATGACAAAGACGACGGGCTTCGGTGGCACCGGACCACGCACGAGGCCGAGCCAGCGCGCGATCTTGTACTTCATGCGGTCTTCGACATGCTTTCCGAGCGAGTCCATCTGATTGAGCATCGTGTTGAGGGCCAGGCCGCGGCCGCCCATCAGGCCCATCCCACCCATCATTCCCTGCTGCTGGCCGCCGCCCATGCCACCCCGCGACAGCCCGACCGAGTCGAGTTCGTCCATGAACAGGATGCAGCAGCCAGCCTGCCCGGGCGCCGCGTACTTGCGCGCGAGGCCGCGGGCCTTGCGGAAGAGCGACACGACGATGAGCGCGTCAACGCCCATGAACATGCTCGAGAGGCTCGAGGCGTCGATGTAGATGAACGGAAGGTTCGCCTCGGCCGCCATGACGCCTGCGAGGAACGTTTTGCCGGTGCCAGGCGGGCCCGCGAGGAGCATGCCCTGCGGCATCTCGCCGCCACGGTCCTGGAACGTCTTCACGCCTTTGAGGATGCGAACGAGGCTCTTCGCGTGTTCGAGCAGGTCGGGCTGGCCCCGGTAGTTCTCGAACGAGAGCCCGATCTGCGGCTTGTCCGGCGTGACCGTGTAGGTGCGCGGCCGCGACATGAACCACATGAGCGCCCCGAACTGCATGATCATCATGAACGAGTAGAAGAGCAGCAGGACGAGCAGTTGCGGCGCCTGCCCGATCATGTCGAGGATCCCCTGGAAGATGCCGCGGATGCCGTACAGGCCGATCGCGCCACCGACGACGATGAACAGGATCAGCAGGCGCTTCTTGTTGTGATCCAGCACGTACGCGGTGTTGCCGAGTGCCGTCTGCATGCTCGCCATCTAGTTCACCCCAACGATCTGGTCGCCGGTCACGCGCAGGACGAATCCGACGAGGACGTCCGTGCCATCGCTGGTCCGTCCGCCCGCGACGTATGCGGCGAGAGTGCGACCATTCTTCTCCACCGCCCCCACGAACTTCATAGATCGGATATCGGTCAAAGGTTCGATCGCGGTCTGAAGCTGCTGCAGGACCTCCATGTCGAGCTGGTTCGCCAGCGCCTTCGCGTCGTCGGTCGAGAGGGCCCGTGCGACGTCGGCCGTGACCGCCGGCTCGGACGACCTCGGCAGGCTGCCGTAGGGATTGGCGTCGGCGCCTTTGTCGGTGACGGCGTACAGCGCAACCCCCGCGACGAGGCCGCCCAGGAAGGTCGCGAGGATTAGAGCCGCGCGGGCGCTGTTCATCGCGCCGCTCGCAGGACCGCCGGCGCTGTTCATCGCACCGCTCGCAGGACCGCCGGCGGTGTTCATTGGACCGCCCACAGGCGCGACGGCGCTACTCAACACGCACCACCTTGCCGCCCACGATCGTGAGCGCGAGCGGGAAGAACTGGTACTGGCCGCTCCCGGCCTGGATCTCCACCGCGTAGATGTGGACGCTGAGCCGTCCAGACGAGATTCCGCCGAGGTACGTGACCGAGAGCGGCTTCACGTCCTGGGCCTGCTGCGACGCGTTCTGCTGATCGAGCGCACGAGAGACGACGTCGCTCGCCGGTCGGAGCTGCGAGAGGCTATCCGCCTCACGCTTCAGCAGGGCCATCATGTATTTGTGGGCGTCGCTCGATTCGCCGCCCCCGCCGAGGATCCCTGAATCGGCGACCAGCGTCGTCGTGAACGCCGTGCCCGCGTAGCCCATGAGACCGCCGACGAGCAGCATCGCCATCGCGGTGCGCACCAACGGCGGGATGAGGTTTAGCCCGAACATCTAGGAAAGTGTATTCCGGCAGCTATTCGCTGCCGTCATCCGCTTGGCGTGTGGCACCAGGCGCCCACGCCGCAGTACTCGTGCAGCAGTTGCAGGTTAGGCGGGCGACGGAGTCGCGCGATGGCGGAGGCGGTCCTCCACCTCCTGCCACAGCGAGATGATCTGACTGGCGTTGAAGATCGACGAATACGTCCCGGATACGATCCCTACCAGCAGCGCCAGGGCGAAGTTTCGCATCGAGAAGCCGCCGAACAGGTACAGCGCCAGCAACGTGAGGACGACCGTCAACGAGGTGATCACGGACCGCGCGAGCGTCTGCATGATCGAGAAGTTGATCACCGGGTTCAGCGCCTCGCCCGGGTTCAGGCGCAGGTTCTCGCGGATACGGTCGAACACCACGATCGTGTCGTGCACCGAGAATCCGATGATCGTCAGGACCGCCGTTACGAAGAGGCTGTCAATTTCGACGTTGAAGAAATAGCCCAGGATCGCGAAGAGACCCAGGACCACCGCTGCGTCATGAAGGAGCGAGATGATCGCGGCGATGCCGTAGCGGAACGCCGCCCACCCGAAGTTCCGGAACGCGAACGCGATGAGGAGGACGATCAGGACCGACGCCAGGGCGATCGACCGCACGGCGTTGTCGATCAGTTCGCCGCTGAACGACGGGCTCACGAACTGCGGGTTGACGTCTTTCAGGTTCGCGCCGAACTTCTCCCGGAGGGCGGCCTCGGCCGCCAACTGCTCGTCCACCTTCATCTCGAAGGTCCGGATCTCGATGCGCCCGCCCTCTGCTACCTGCACGACCGCTTCCCGGCGTCCGAGGCCGGTCATGACCTCGGTCACTTCGGCGACGGTCGGCGGCGTGTCGAACCGCACGTCCAGGAGCGTGCCGCCCTTGAATTCGATGCCGGGTTTCAGGCCGCCGAGCAGCAGGAAGATGAGGCCGGGAACGATGAGCAGACCGGAGAGGCCGAAATACCACCACTTGCGCTCGACGAACTTCACCATCAGACGGCCGCCACCGGCGCGCCCGCGCTACGCGTGTCAGGTGCCTTCTCCTCGACCCCGTAGAGGCGCCGCCGCCGGAGCGAGTTCACTTCGATCGCGGCGTGGAGCAGCATCTGCGTGACGATCACGGCGGTGAAGAACGAGACCGCGACACCGATCGCGAGCGTGAGCGCGAACCCTTTTACCGTTCCGGTACCGAACCAGAACAGGATGCCCGCGGTCATGATCGTGGCGAGGTTCGAATACAGGATCGATGGGAACGCGCGGCGGCGACCCTCCTCGACCGCCGCGCGCAGTGACTTGCCGGCGCGCAGCTCCTCCTTGAGGCGCTCGAACGTGAGGACGTTGGCGTCGACCGCCATGCCGATCGACAGGATGAAGCCCGCGATGCCCGCGAGCGTGAGCGTCACCGGCACGAGGCGGAAGATCGCGTACGTGAGTGCCGTGTAATAGAGGAGAGCGAGAACGGCGATCGCGCCGGGCAGCCGGTAGTACGCGACCATGAAGAACGCGACGAGCAGCAGGCCGATGGCACCGGCCACGATGCTGCGATTGACCGAGTCGCGCCCCAGGGTCGGTTCGACGCGTGACGACTGGATGACCTCGAGCGGGACCGGCAGCGAGCCTGACTTCAGCTGGATCGCGAGCTCGTTCGCGGACTTGGTGGTGAAGTTCCCCTCGATGATGCCGGTGCCCGTGGTGAACACGGTCTGGATCACCGGCGCGGACACCTCCTTACCGTCAAGCGTGATCTGCACCGGCTGGTTCAGATATTCCTTCGAGATCTGCACCCAGCGATCGCTCGCCGCGCCCTTGAATTCAAAGTGGACCACCGGCTTCGTGCCGTTCTGGAAGGTCACGTAGACGCCGTTCGGGTTGAGGTCCGCGCCGGTGAGCGGCGGCTCGAGCGACTTGTATTGACCGGGGTTCGCGGGGTCCGGGACCTTCACCTCGAGGAACGCCTGGCGCGTGGCCACGTCGTTCGCCTGCTGTAGGTCGTCGATGCCGGGCAGCTCGATGAGGATCTTGTCGGTGCCGAGGCCCTGGATGACCGGCTCCGAGACGCCGAGTGAGTTGATGCGGTTCTCGATGACGCGGATCGTCTGGGTCTGAAGCTCGCTTTGCGTTGCGTTGGAGCCGGCCGGTAGCTTCTCGTACTGCAGGCGCAGGACGAGCTGTGTCCCACCCTGCAGGTCGAGGCCGAGGTGCGTCTTGATCTCCTGGTTGACCTGGAAGTCGCCGATCTTCAGGCAGATGCCCGGACAGTTAAAAGGAAACGAGAACTGGTGCTTCGGGATGTCCACGAAGATCGCGAGCACCGCGACGAGCGCGACCAACCATGAACTCAGACGCATCTGTTTTGAGCTATTCCTCCGGGCGTGAAAAGAGCGCCACTCGGGCGCTCAACATCACCAGTATAGGTGACGGAGCGTGCACCACGCGTTACGTCGCGGGCTTTTCGCGCGAGGCCGCGAGCCGCTCGCGCGCCTCGCGCATCTCGCGATCGAACGCGGACTCGTTCGGGTCGCTCGGCGTCGTTGCCGGAATGGCCGCCGGAGCCGGCTCCGCGAGGGGCGCTGGCGTGCTCGGAGCCTGCCTCTCGAGGAACTTGTCCGCCTGCAGGAACTCCTCGCGGAATTCATCGGAGGTGCGGCGCAGGTCGCCGACGACGCGGCCCACGTCCCGCGCGACGCGCGGTAGACGCTCCGGTCCGAGGACCAGCAGGGCAACGATGAGGACGAGGACCAGCTCCTCCGGGCCGATGCCGAACATCAGCGGCGCTCCACGGCCGCGCCGCGTGCGGCGTTGGCCGCGTCGCGGAGGGCGCGGGCCGCGGACGCGGCCGCTGTCTCGAAGTCCGCGCCGGACGACGCATAGGTGACGGACCGCGACGCTGACGGCAGCACCCCGCCGCCGCGCGCGTCGAGTGCCGCGCGGATGGCGGTCGCGATGTCGCCGCCCTGGCTCCCGACACCGGGCATGAGGAACAGGCGATCGGGCGCGAGCTCACGGACGCGACGCGCCTCTTCCGGATAGGTCGCGCCGACGACGAAGCCGCACGCGTCGGCCGCGAAGGATGCGACGCTGCGCTCCACGACGCGTTCGTAAAGCGGTCGACCATCGACGATCAGGTCCTGGAGGTCCCGCGCGCCGGGATTGCTCGTGCGAGCGAGCACCAGCGCGTAGCGCCCGTCCCGGCAGAAGGGCTCGATGCTGTCCATGCCGAGATACGGCGCGACGGTCACCGCGTCGGCGTGGAACGAGTCGAACCATGCGTCCGCGTACGCGGCGGAGGTGTTCGGTACGTCGCCCCGCTTCGCATCGAGCACGACGGGGATGTCGTCGGGGATCGCCTGGAGCGTGAGGCCGAGAACGTCAAAGGCCGCGCTCCCGTAACGCTCGTAGAACGCGAGGTTCGGCTTGTACGCGCACGCATAGTCGGACGTGGCGCGGATCACCCTCCGAAGAAAACGCAGCGCGGCCTGCGGGCCGGAGCCGAGCATCTCGGGGATGAGATCGGGTTCGGGATCGAGCCCGACACACACGATGCTGTCCCGCGCTCGCGACGACTCCGCGAGCTTGGTGAGAAAGGACACGTCGCGACCTACTATAAGGACGCTTCCAGTATTTGAAGGAGGGGACTCATGCGACGCACGCTCCGCGGTCCGCTCGGGTGGGCGCTGGCCGCGGGCCTCGTGATCGCCGCCTGCGGCGGCACCGCGACGCCACCGACAGCCACCGATGCGGCGAAGGCAAGCACCGGACCCCGCGTCGGCTCATTCGACCGTCCGGTCGTTCTCGCGTTCACGCCGTCTCAGGAGGCGGCCACCATCGCGACCAATGGCGCGGCCATCAAGGCAGCGCTCGAGCGCGCGACCGGCCTGGCGTGGAAGGTCACCGTTATGAGCAGCTACGCCGCGCAGGTCGAGGGCATGTGCTCGGGTCAGATCGACGTCGGCTTCTTCGCACCGCTGCAGATGACGCTGCTCCTCGACCGCGGCTGCGGCACACCGGTCCTCGGCGCGCTGCGCAACGAGACCAAGCTCGACGGCACGACCGTGCTCAGCCCGACATATCAGTCGCAGATCCTGGTGCGCTCTGACAGCGGCATCACCGACATCAAGGGCCTGCAGGGCAAGAAGTTCGCGTTCGTGGACACGCTGTCGGCCTCCGGCTACGTCTACCCGCTCCTCGCGATCAAGAACAAGGTCGGTCAGGACCCGAAGACGTTCTTCGCCGCGAACGGCATCATCTTCGCCGGCGGTCATCCGCAGGCGGCGCTCGCGGTCTATCAGGGCAACGTCGACGGCGCCGCGACGTTCATCGACGTCCGCACTCAGCTCGTTGCCGCGAACCCCGACATCATGACCAAGACGAAAGTCATCGACACCGCCGGCCCGATCCCGAACGACGGGGTCGCGCTTCAGAAGGACTTCCCGGCCGATCTGGGCAAGACCGTGAAGCAGGCGCTCATCGATTACAGCAAGACCGACGACGGCAAGGCCAAGTTCCTCGCGCTCTTCTCGTGGAACGGTATGCAGGAGATCGACGCGAAGTTCTACGACCCGATGCGTGAAGCGGCCAAGCTCGCCGGCGTCGACGTCGCCAACCTGGCGAAGGCGACACCGCGACCGGCGGCGACGACGGCACCGCCGTCACCCAGCAAGACTCCGTAACCATTCGCTCTGCGTTCCATGAGGGCCGCCGGGAGACCGGCGGCCTTCTTGTTTCTCTAGACTTCCGCCGTGCCGCCGATCGTTTCCATCAAAGACCTCGTGATGACCTACCCCAGCGGCACGCGCGCGCTCGACGGTGTGTCCCTCGACATCGAGCGCGGGGAGTTCGTGGTCTTGATCGGGCTGTCGGGCTCGGGCAAGTCGACACTGCTGCGCTGCATCAATCGGCTCGTGGATCCAACGTCCGGAGTCGTCGTGTTCGACGGCCTCGACGTGACGGCCGCCGACCGCGTGGCCATCCGCCGTGTCCGGCGGCGCATCGGGATGATCTTCCAGCAGTTCAACCTCGTGCGGCGTAGCTCCGTGTTCAGCAACGTCCTCTCCGGCCGACTGGGCTACCGCTCCACCTGGCGGACGATCGCGTCCCGCCCGTCCTCGTCCGACGTCGCGGCGGCGTTCGAGAACCTCGGACGTGTCGGCATCGCCGATCGGGCCTTCAACCGCGCCGACGCGCTCTCCGGTGGCCAGCAGCAGCGCGTGGGTATCGCGCGCGCGCTGATGCAGAAGCCCGAGCTGATGCTTGCGGACGAGCCGGTGGCGAGTCTCGACCCAGCCACCAGCCACTCGGTCATGAAGTACCTCGAGCAGATCAACAAGAAGGACGGCATCACCGTCATCTGCTCGCTCCACTTCCTCTCGCTCGCGCGCCGCTACGGGACGCGTGTGGTGGCGCTCAAAGCCGGCAAGGTCGCGTTCGACGGAAAGCCGGGCGCGATCGACGAGCGCCGCTTCAAAGAGATCTACGGCGAGGACGCAGAGGAGGTCGAGATCGGACCCGGCAAGACACCCGAGGAGCTGAGCGAGGCCGAGGCTCTGTTGCGCGCTCCCGACCTCACGCCGGACCGCTGATGGCCGAGTACTTCACCGCACGCGGCCTGCCCGTTCCGCGCGAACTGCAGCAGAACCCCCTGACGGACTGGCGACGGCTCTCCCTGATCGCCGCGGTCCTCCTCGTCCTGTACATCGGGCTGCGGATCACCAACATCGACACCGGCCGCGCGAACCCGGAGTACGTGCTCAACCGGATCGCGCTGCTGTTCCACTGGGACTTCTCGATCATGTCGCCGCGCGACGAGTTCGAGACGTACCAGAACACCGCGTGGTGGAAGATGATCGAGACGATCTTCCTGGGCATCATGGCGACGGCGTTCTCGATGGTCATCGCGCTTCCGCTGTCGTTCCTCGGCGCGCGCAACATCATGACCGGGAACCCGATCACGGCGGCGATCTACGCGGCCGTCCGGGTCATGTTCACGATCCTCCGCTCGATCGACGTGCTGATCGTCGTGATCGTGCTGCTCGCGATCTTCGGACCCGGGAACGCCGCAGGGGTATTCGGGCTCGCGTTCCACAACATCGGCGTCATGGGCAAGCTGTACTCCGAAGCGATCGAGGGCATCGACGCGGGTCCGCTGGAAGCGATCACGGCGACCGGAGCGAACCGCCTTCAGGTCATCTGGGCGGCGGTCCTGCCGCAGATCACGAATCCGTTCATCTCGTTCACGATCTACCGGCTCGACACGAATGTCCGCCTGGCCCCGATCCTGGGGCTCGTGGGTGGTGGCGGCATCGGCCTGGATCTGTTCCAGGCGATCCAGATCTCCCAGTACGGCGCGGCCGGCCTGATCATCTTCATGATCGTCGTCACCGTCGCAACGATGGACTTCATCTCGGCGCAGGTGCGCAAGCGTCTGGTCTAGCCTCAGCGCCCCCAGGCTGGCCGGCTGTCCCCGTCGATGCCCTCACCGCGCGTGAGCTTCACCGGCGGCCGGAACGGGCCACCGACGAGCGCGTCGGAGACATCCATCGCGTACAGATCGATGACCCCGCCGCTCTCGCGTAGGAACGCGATCTGTTTGCTATCCGGCGAGAACACGCTGTTCCAGCTCTTCCCGTCGCTCGTAAGGGCGACGTCCTGCCCCGTCTTGACGTCGACCGCGTGCACGTCGTTCCGGCCGTCGTGACGCAGCGTGTACGTGATCCACGCGCCGTCCGGCGAATACGAGGGCCGGTATGTCTCGCCCGTCACTCCCTTGATCGTGAGTGGCGTCGCCACGCGACCATCGGTCGGCACCAGCAGGATGCGCGGCTCGCCCAGCGTGTATGACGTCACCGCGATGGTCTTGCCGTCGGGCGACCACGACGGGTCGGCGAGGAACGAGCCCTGTGACAGCAGCGAGGAGCGCTTTCCCGTCTGCAGGTCGAAGATCTCGAGATCCGATGCACCGTCGACGGCGTCGGTCGTGACCGCGAAGCGCTTCGTGTCGGGCGACAGCGCCGGGCTCGTGATCCACGCGACCGAGTGGAAGCCGCTTGGCGAGGAGACGAGGAGGCCGGTCAGCGCGATCGACTCTGGACCGCCGGCCGGATCCTTCTTCACGATGTCGGTGTAGCGGAGGATCGCGGGCGTGATCTGGCCATCGACCTCGCGCTTTCCGTTGATCGCCTCCGAGCGAACGAACAGCAGCGTGCGGCCGTCCACCGAGAGATTCGGCTCGATGGACCGCGCGTCCGAGGTCACGCTCACGTACTTGCCCTCGCGCAGCACGTACACGTCGCCACGCAGCACGAACGCGATCGTCCCGGGGATCTGAGGGGCGGGGACCGGACTCACCGGTTTCGTTGGGGTCGGGGTCGGCGTACCCGCGGGCAGGACCAGCGGCGCCGCGCCCGCACCGAGCACGCCGTAGCCGACCAGCAGTCCGATCGCGATCAGACTGAACACGAGCGCGCGCAGATGGCGTCTCACGAAAGGCTCGCGGCGATGCGCTCGATCTCCGTATCGACGTCCGGCCCGTTCCGTAACTCGACGAAGCGCTCGGGCGGGTCGAAGCCGCGGGCACGCATCCGCTCGTAGACGCCGAGGTCGGCGTCCGAATGGTCGCCGTTCGCTCGGCCGACGGCCCGCGCGGCGAGACGAGCGCGGACATGCGCATCGTCGGCGACGACGAGGACACGCAGCAGCGTGACACTTCGGCGGCTCGCGACGTCCTCCATCGGCGCGCGGTAATCTGCGATGAGGTTCGTCGCGTCGAGCACCACGACGTGCCCCTCTGCGAGGAGCTGCTCGACGAGCGCCTCGGCTAGGCGGAACACCACGCGATTCTCCTCGCGTGCGTACGACGGCGCGATGAACAGGCGGCTGCGCAGGTGGTCGGTCGCCACGTGCGCCGCGCCAAGCCGGACCGCGAGCAGGCGTGCGCAGTGCGTCTTTCCCGTTCCCGGAAAGCCCATGAGCATCACGAGCGCGGGGCGACCGTTCGGACGGTTCGGCACGCCGATCTCGCCGCGAAGCTGCGTCACGAGCTCGCGGCTGCGCTCGGCAAGCACACGTGTCTGCGCGAGCGCCGCTCCACGCGAGGTCCGGGGGGTTCTCGGGGCGCGCTGCCCCCCGGTGGTCGTCACGCCGCGAAGCCGAGCTCGCGCAGCGCCTCACGCGCCACCGTGACCTCGTCCCAGGGCCGCTTTTCCTCGCCCACGATGATCGAGCCCTCGTGGCCCTTCCCCGCGAGCAGGACCGTGTCCCCTGCCTGCGCCCGCCGCATCGCTTCGCGCACCGCCTCTCGCCGGTCATCGATGACCGCGTAGTGCATTCCGCGCGTCTTCCCCGCCCCGGTCGCGCCCGCTTCGATCTCCGCGATGATCGTCGCCGGATCTTCGAGGCGCGGATCCTCCTGCGTGATGACGAAGAAGTCGGCGTGCTTCGCCGCGACTTCCGCAAGACGCGGTCGTTTCGTTCGGTCGCGCTCGCCGGCGCTGCCGAACACCGCGATGAGGCGACCCTTCGTCAACGGGCGCAGCAGGGCGAGGACCTTGTCGAGCGACTCGGGCGTGTGCGCGTAATCGACGATCACGCTGAACGGCTGCCCGCGGTCGACGCGCTCCATGCGACCCCGCACCGCCCTGGCGCGTTGCAGCGCGTCGCGCGCCTTCGCGAGCGGCACGCCTGCCGCGAGACCCGCGGCGATCGCGGCGAGCGCGTTGTGGACGTTGAAGCGTCCGACGAGCGGAAGCGCGATCTCCATGGTCTCGCCGCGCGCCTCGACGCGCACGCGCGACCCGCTCGCGTCGGCCGCGAGGACCGTGCCCTGCACATCAGCATGCGCGTCGATGCCGTACGTGATGACCTTCGCGCCCGCCGCGCGGTCCACGAGGTACTGCCAGTGCGGGTCGTCGGCGTTCAGCACGGCGGTCTTCGGCACGCCTTTGTCGGTTCCCTGGCCGAGCATCTCGAACAGGATCCCCTTCGCATCGAGGTAGCTCTGGAGCGTTCCGTGGAAGTCGAGGTGCTCCGGAGAGAGGTTCGTGAACACCGCGATGTCGACCTCGGTGCCCCGCAGCTTGCGCAGCGCCAGCGCGTGGGACGTCGCCTCAAGCACGCCCCAGGTCCCACCGGCGACGAGCAGCTCGGCGAAGAACTCCTGGATCTCGACCGCCTCCTGCGTGCTCTGACGCGTGTCGTTCGCCTCGACGTGGTCGGCGACCTTGAAATCAACGGTCGTCGCGAAGCCCGTGATCTCACCGCCCGCCTCGAGCACGTCGGACACGAGATGCACGGTCGTGGTCTTCCCATCCGTGCCGGTCACCGCGACGAGCTTC
>JALYLT010000042.1 GCA_030774095.1 Chloroflexota bacterium | reverse complement strand
TCGGTGAACGTCGCGCTCCGCAAGGAATTCGATCTGTATGCGAACCTGCGGCCCGCGAAGACGTACCCGGGGGTCCAGGCACCGATGGGCAACATCGATCTGGTCGTCGTGCGCGAGAACATCGAAGACCTCTACGCCGGCATCGAGTTCGACCTCGGCACGCCCGAGCTCGCGCGGGTCCGCGCCGTCATCGAGAAGGAGGCGCACACAAAGATCCGCGAGGACGCCGCGATCGCGATCAAATACATCAGCGTGATGGGCTCGACACGCATCGTGAAGTTCGCATTCGACTACGCGGTCGCGAACGGCCGCCGCAAGGTCACGGCCGTGCACAAGTCGAACATCATGAAGTTCGCCGACGGGCTGTTCCTGCGCATCGCACGTGAGGTGGCGCAGCTCTACCCGACCATCGAGTTCGAGGACCGCATCGTCGACAACATGTGCATGCAGCTCGTCCAGAAGCCGGACCTCTACGACGTCCTCGTGCTGCCGAACCTCTACGGTGACATCGTGAGCGACCTCGTCGCGGGTCTCGCCGGCGGGCTGGGGGTTGCGCCCGGCGCGAACATCGGCGAGAGCGGCGTCGCGGTCTTCGAGGCGATCCACGGCTCGGCCCCGAAGTACGCCGGTCAGAACAAGGTGAACCCGATGGCGCTCATGCTTGCGGGCGTGCTGATGCTGAAGCACATTTCCGAGCGCGACGCGGCGGACAAGCTGGAGCGCGCCATCGCGGCGGTCGTTGCCGAGGGCAAAGACGTGACATATGACCTCAAGCCCGACCGAGACGATCCGACCGCGGTCGGCACGCGCGAGTTCGCCGATGCGGTCATAAGGAGGATGAAGGGCTGATGCCGCTCCAGGATCCCAAGAATCCCCAGCGCTTGCTCCATTCGACGTCAACGAAATATGAGTTCCAGTTCGGCTACTCCCGCGCCATCCGGCACGGTCGCGTGGTCCGTGTGGCGGGCACCGCCGGCCTCGATGAGGACGGTCAAGTCGTGTCCGACGACGTGGTCGACCAGATGCGGCGCGCGATCGAGGTCATCAAGGACGCGCTCGAAGACCTCGGCTCGTCGCTGGCGGAGGTCATCATGACGCGCATATACGTCCGGGACGTGAACGACATCGACCGCGTCGCGGTGATCCACGGCGAGGTCTTCCGTGACATCCGCCCGGCAACGACGATCGTGAGGGTGGATTTCATCGACCCCAACATCCTCGTCGAGATCGAGGCGGAGGCCGTCTACGGCGGTGCCACCGAGTTCCCGGACGGAAGGGCGGACCTGAGGCGGTGAAGCAGGTCAACGTCGTCGTCACCGGCGCGACCGGACAAGTGGCCTACGCGCTCCTGCCGCGGATCGCGGCCGGTGAGATGTTCGGCCCCGACACGGAGGTCGACCTGCGGCTAGCCGACATCCCGCAGATGATCGACAAAGCGAAGGGCGTGCTGATGGAGCTCGAGGACGGTGCGTATCCGTTGCTCTCCCGCGTCAGCGCGAGCGCCGACCGGGCCGAGACGCACCACGACGCGGACTGGGTGCTTCTCGTCGGCAGCGTCCCGCGCGGCCCCGGCATGGAGCGAGGTGACCTCATCCGGAAGAACGGGCCGATCTTCGTCGAGGAGGGCAAGGCCATCGCACAGCACGGGGCGCAAGGTGTGCACGTCGTCGTCGTCGGCAATCCCTGCAACACCAACTGCCTCATCGCTCGGGCCAACGCGCGCAGCATCACGACTGACCGCTGGAGCGCGATGACGCGGCTGGACCAGAACCGCGCACGCTGTCTCCTTGCGAACAAGGCCGGCACGCGCGTGAGAGACGTGAAGAAGCTTGCGATCTGGGGCAATCACAGCGCCACGCTCTATCCCGACTTCACGAACGCCACTGTGAACGGCAAGGCTGCGGCGGACGCGATCGACCGCACCTGGCTGGAGAACGACTTCATCCCCGCCGTGCAGCAACGCGGCGCGGCTGTGATCGCGGCACGCGGCGCATCGAGCGCGTTCTCGGCCGCACAGGCGCTCATCGATCACGTGCGCAGCCTCGTCACTCCCACGCCGCCGGGCGATTGCTTCAGCGCCGCGGTCGTTTCCGACGGCAGCTACGGCGTGCCGGAGGGCCTCGTCTCCTCGTTCCCGCTCCACTCGAAAGGTGACGGCGGATACGAGCTCGTTCGCGGCGTGAAGCTCGACCGCTTCGCGACGGAGAAAGTCGCGGCGACCGTCGCGGAGCTCGTGAAGGAACGCGATCTGGTCAAGGATCTGCTGACATGACCGAATTCAAGAACGCGCCCCTGCCCGACACACAGCTCCGCTACGTGCCGCTGTCGCAGGCGGGCGACGTCACGCGTCTGCCCACGACCGTGAAGATCCTCCTCGAGGGCGTCCTGCGTGCGGCCACCAGCGGCAAGGCCGCCGAACGCGACGCGAGCGCGCTGGCGAAATACCCAGCGCCACCGCCCGCGGACGCATCCGTCCCCTTCCGTCCGTCGCGCATCCTGCTGCAGGACTACACCGGCGTCCCGGCAGCGGTCGATCTCGCAGCGATGCGCGCGGCGATGCAGCGCGCGGGCAAGGACCCGGCGAAGATCGAGCCCCTCATACCGGTGGACCTGATCATCGACCACTCCGTTCAGGCCGACTTCTTCGGCGCGAAGGACGTCTACGAACGGAACCTCGCACGCGAGTACGAGCGCAACCGCGAGCGCTATTCGCTTCTCCGCTGGGCCGGTCAGGCCTTCAAGACCTTCCGCGTCGTCCCTCCGGGCGCGGGCATCTGTCATCAGGTGAACCTCGAGCGGCTCGCGGAGGTCGTGGTGGTGCGCGACGGCATCGCGATGCCAGACACGCTCTTCGGCGCCGACTCGCACACAACGATGATCAATGGACTCGGCGTGCTCGGCTGGGGCGTCGGTGGCATCGAGGCCGAGGCCGCGATGCTCGGTCAGCCGACATATCTCCCCTGGCCGGTCGTCGTCGGCGTCAAGCTCGTGGGCAAGCTCCCGATCGGCACCACCGCGACCGATCTCGTGCTGACGCTCACCGAGCTGTTCCGCAAGAAGGGCGTCGTCAACAAGTTCATCGAGTTCGCGGGCGATGGCCTCTCGTCGCTCGCCGTCGCCGAGCGCGCGACCGTCGCGAACATGTGCCCCGAGTACGGCGCGACGAGCGCGCTGTTCCCGGTCGATCGTCAGACGCTCCGCTACCTCGAGCAGACCGGGCGGCCACGCGCACTCATCGAACTCGTCGAGCGCTACACGAAGGCGCAGGGCATGTTCCGGTCGGATGGCGCTCCGACGCCGGCGTTCGACGAGCTCATCGAGGTCGACCTGGGCTCGGTGAGACCCTCGGTCGCCGGACCGAAGCGTCCGCAAGACCGTGTCGATCTTCCCATGATCTGGGACTCGTTCACCGGGCCGAACCCGACGACGGGTATCCCGGTCGCGGGGAACTCGGAGGGTCCGAAGAAGATCAACGACGCGGCGCCGACGATGGTCGGCCCGGCGACGGCCGCGACCGCCGCGGTCGCCGAACGGCCGCGCGATCTTCAGGTGAGCGACGGCTCCGTCGTTGTCGCCGCGATCACGAGCTGCACGAACACGTCAAATCCATCGGTGATGATCGCCGCTGGTCTTCTCGCGAAGAAGGCGATCGAGCGCGGCCTCGCGGTGAAGCCGCACGTGAAGACGACGTTCGCACCGGGCTCGCGCGTGGTGACGCGCTATCTCGAGGCCGCGGGCCTCACGCCCTATCTCGAGCAACTAGGATTTTATCTAGTTGGATTTGGTTGTACTGTGTGCATTGGGAACACGGGTCCCCTCGCGACGCCCGAGATCGAGCAAGAGGTCAAGGATCACGACCTCAACGTCGTCTCGATCCTGTCGGGGAACCGCAACTTCGAGGGTCGAATCCATCCGCTGGTGAAGTCGAGCTATCTCGCATCGCCGCCGCTCGTCGTTGCGTTCGCGCTCGCCGGCACGGTCCACATCGACCTGCAGGACCAGCCGATCGGCAACGGCAAAGATGGCAAGCCAGTCTTCCTGAAGGACCTCTGGCCGACGCTTGAAGAGGTGAACGAGGTCATGGGCAAGGCGATCACGCAGGAGATGTACGCGACCGAGTACGCGAAGATCTTCGACGGCGACCGCTTCTGGAAGACCATGCCCTCGCCAACGGGTCTTTCCTATCAGTGGGACCCGAGCTCGACATACGTGCAGGAGCCGCCGTTCTTCCAGAACTTCTCGGCGACGCCACCGGCGACCATCCCGGACATCGTCGGCGCGCGCGTGCTGGTGTCCGTAGGCGACTCGGTCACCACCGACCACATCTCGCCCGCAGGTGCGATCCCCGCCGCGAGCCCCGCGGGGCAGCACCTCATCTCGAAAGGCGTGAGGCCGGTCGACTTCAACCAGTACGGCACGCGGCGCGGGAACCACGAGGTGCTCATCCGCGGGACGTTCGCGAACATCCGACTGCGGAACAAGCTTGCCGACAAGGAGGGCTGGTGGACCCGCCATTTCCCGTCCGGCGAGGAGATGTCGATCTACGACGCGGCGATGCGCTACCAGCGCGAGCGCGTGCCGCTCGTCGTGTTCGCGGGCAAGGAGTACGGGTCCGGAAGCTCGCGCGACTGGGCGGCGAAGGGTCCGAACCTCATGGGCGTGCGCGCGGCGATCGCTGAGTCGTTCGAGCGCATCCACCGCTCGAACCTCGTGATGATGGGCATCCTGCCGCTCGAGTTCCTTCCCGGCGAGACGATGGCTTCGCTGGGGCTCACGGGCCAGGAAACGTTCGCGATCCGCGGGCTCGACAAGCTCGCGCCGCGCGCGAAGCTGACGGTCGAGGCGACATCAGCCGACGGGAAGAGGACGTCGTTCCAGGTGCTCGCGCGCGTCGACGACCCCACCGACGTCGAGTACGTGCGCCAAGGCGGGATTCTTCAGCAGGTGCTTCGGGAGCGGATCGCGGCGAGCTAGGGTCGGATCTCAGCGCTTGGCTCGAGACCGAGCCTTTCGCCGCGGAGCGCTCTTCCGCTGGAACGCCTTCCCTATCGTCACAAAGAGCTTCCCAACGCGAGCCTCCTGCGCCGCGCTGATCGTGCCATCGCGGCCACGTCTCACGAGGACCGCATTGATTCGCCGGAAGCCAAGGAGTGCAGCCGCGATCTCGGGGTGCTGTTGCGCCTCGCGATCGACCGGGATCCTGGCCACCAGTCCGGCGAGCTTGCGTATCTCTCGAGCCAACCGCGTCGCGACCTTCTTGGTACGGGAATCGAATGGCATGGCGGGAATCTAACACCCGTCGGGTAATGTCACGACCGTGGCCGGGCTGCCGGAGGGCACCCTCACCTTCATGCTCACCGATCTCGAGGGTTCGACCCGCATCTGGGAGGCCGATCCCGGCGTGATGCGCGATGCCATGGCGCAGCACGACGCGATCGTCTACGGCAGTGTCGAGCGTAATTCGGGAACGATGGTCGAGAGCGGCCGAGAGGGCGACAGTGTGCTCGCCGTCTTCGTCCGGGCGCATGACGCCGCCGCGTGCGCCCTCGACATCCAGCGCGCGTTCCACTCCGAGGTGTGGCCTGCCGATCTGAAGCTCAAGATCCGCGTCGCCCTCCACACCGGCGAGGTAGAGCTTCGTGGCAACCATTACTTCGGACCACCGCTCAATCGTTGTGCCCGTGTGCTTGCGCTCTGTCACGGCGGGCAGACGGCGGTCACGCGTGCGACGCGAGAGCTTCTCGTGGAAGACGCGCCATCGGGTATCGAGCTCACCGACCTCGGCCATCATCGACTCAAAGACCTGAAACGCATTGAGCAGGTGTTCCAACTCACCGACCGCGCTCGGCCCGAGCAGTTCCCACCGCTTCGTGCGCGGCGCGAATACCAGACGAACCTGCCGACAGCACTCACGAGCTTCATCGGCCGGCGTCGAGAGCTCGCAGCGATCCGCGAGCTCCACGCCCGAAACCGCCTGCTGACCCTCGCGGGCCCGGGTGGCGCCGGCAAGACGCGCCTCGCGAAACAACTGGTCCTGGAAGTGGCGGATGACATGCCCGGCGGCGCTTGGCTCGTCGACCTCGCGCCGGTCTCCGACCCGCAACTCGTCGTGCGGACAACTGCGACGGTCCTGGATCTCGAAGAACAGCAGGGCCGCGCCCTCGAAGACACACTCGCCGAGTACTGCGCGCGGCAGCCGATGCTGCTCGTCCTTGACAACTGTGAGCACCTCCTGCAGGCGTGCGCGGAGCTCGCCGCGACGCTGCTCGCGCGCTGCCCGGATCTCCGGATCGTGAACACGAGCCGAGAGCCGCTCAATGTCGATGGCGAGGTGGTCTGGCGCGTGCCGTCACTCGTGGAGGCCGAGTCGATCGAGCTGTTCACAGATCGCGCCCGCTCGCGGTCGCCGGGTCTGGACGATGCGGTCTCCGACCGAGCGACGGTGGCGACCATCTGCGGGCGTCTCGACGGAATTCCGCTCGCGATCGAACTCGCGGCCGCGCGGACGGCAACCATGAGCGAAGACGACATCCTGCGCCGGCTCGAAGCTGGCTTTGGCATGCTCCGAGGCGGCAGTCGGACCGCGCAGCCACGACAGCAGACGCTCGAGGCGACGATCGATTGGAGCTACGAGCTCCTTGCGCCCGATGAGCGCGCCCTGCTTCGGCGTCTCGCTGTCTTCGCGGGCCGCTTCTCACTTGGTGCGGCCGAGGCCGTGTGCGCGAACCGGGACTTGCCCCGCGAGTCGATCTTCGAGCACCTCGGCCAGCTCGTCGCGAAATCACTCGTGCAGCGCGCTGATGATCGCTACGCGTTCCTGGAGACGATCCGCGCGTATGCGCACGCAAAGCTCGCGGCGGCCGGCGAGACCGCGACGCTCAGCCGCGCGCACGCAAGGTACTTTCTCGAGCTGGCCGTGTCGCGTCGTCCCGGAAAGCTTGCGGCGTGGCTCGATGCGCTGGATCTCGATCACGACAACCTTCGCGCAGCGCTCCGATGGTGCATAGAGTCCGATCCGGAGATGGGAGCCCGCCTCGCAGCGGCGATGACGGAGTTCTGGCTGCTCCGTGGCGTCGCGAGCGAGGCGCGAGATGTACTCGAGCAGCTCTCGACACGTCTTCCCCCAGCATCGCCTCAGCGACCGCGCGCCCGAATGGATTCGGGCCTCTTCGCCTACGTCCTCGGCGACATGGACGCCGCGAATGTCCGGATCGACGACGGGCTCGCCAGCGCGCGGTCGGCCGCTGATCCCGCGCTCGTCACGCGCGGGCTCATTCTGCGCGGCGGCGCTGCGCTGGCGCAGGGCGACCTGGTAGCGGCGCGCGAGGCGCTGGAGGAGGCGCTTTCGATCGCAAGGTCGACGGGTGACCGCCGGCAGGAGATCGAGGTGCTCCACCATCTCGGCGTTCTCGCGGCCCTGCGCGGTGACTTCGCTGGGGCGCTCACCCGTTTCGCGGAAAGCCTCGAGCTGCGCAGGCAGCTTGGCACCAGGCACGAGTCGTCTATCACGCTCGCGATGTCGGCCGCTGCCTCGATGCTCAGTTCCGACCTGCCCGCCGCGCGCGCGGCGATCATCGAGGCGCTCGAGATCGGACTTGCGCTACGAGACCGCCGCACCGCCTGGTCGCTGGACATCCTGGCCTGCCTCGCGGCGCTTGGCGGCGAGGCGGAGCGGGCGCTCCGTCTGGCCGGCTCGGCCGAAGCGATGTTCGAGTCGACCGGTCAGCGCCCGCCGCCGCTCTGGGGGGAGGTCACGAAGCCGTTGATGGCGCGAGCGCGCCAGCATCTCGGCGCGGAGGGCTCGCTCCGCGCCTGGCAATCCGGGCGCGGCCTCACGTTCGAGCCGGCGCTGCACTATGCGCTCGAGGGCGAGAACGTCACCGCCGGCCCGTCCTACTGAAGGAGTAGACGGGCACTGCCAGCCCGGCCGCCCTCGGTCGGGACGTGCGCCACGAACCGTCCGCGCGCTTCGAGCGTTCCAACAGATCCAGCCCTAGCCGCGCGCGACGCACGCGCTCGCGGGCGAAGGCGACCAGTTGTGCCGTCAGGGACAACCGCCATGGCGGACTCGAGGCGACGCAGTATCTCCTCAGTCAGGGACATCGGCGGATCGCCACGATCACCGGACCGCTGGACTGGCCATCGGCGCGTGCCCGCCTCGACGGCTACCGCGACGCGCTGCGCGGCAACGCCACCGCCGAAGCTCAGATCGTCGAGCCGTCGCTCGACTGGGGACTCGAGAGCGGAAAGCGGGCCGCCCAGCGGCTGGTCGCGATGACACCGCGCCCGACGGCCATCTTCGCGCAGAGCGATCTTCTCGCGCTCGGCGCGATCTCGGCCTTACGCGCGCACGGCCTTCGCGTACCCGACGACGTATCCATCATCGGCTTCGACGACATTCCCGTCGCGCAGGTCTTCGATCCGCCACTGACCACGCTTCGTCAGCCCATGCGCGAGGTCGGCGAGCTCGCCGCCCGGCTTGTCGCTGACCCGCGTACGGGCACGCGTCGCGGCAAAGCGACGCGACGGCACGTGCTCCGTGCGCCGCTCATTGTCCGCGGCAGCGTCGCACCGCTCCACGTCAAGAGCGAACCGGAGCCTCGGAAGTCCGCTCGGGTCGTGCGCGCCACAAAGTGCTAAGGCTCGGTCACGTCGGTCGTCGGTCGTTGGACATCGGTCCACGGGTGATAGGCGGTCGGATACCAATCGCGCCACTCGCGCAGGTCATGACCCACGACGATGGCGCCAACGATGACCGCGGCAGCGAGCGTGAGTTCTACGAACGCCGTGATGAGACGACCGGCGAATGACGTCGTTTCTTGGACAGCGACCGATGCGCGCATGCACGCACTCTCCGACCGTGGAGGCCCCTCGCGCGTCTGCGCTCACGGTCGCAACTCGTACAACGGGCGTAGTCAAAGGTTCCCCAGCGAGCGAGGTTTCGGCTAGGACCCGGCGAAAACGGCGCGGCACTCCTTAAGGGAGCGTCTGCGCCCAGCCGGCAGGCCGGCCTACGGCTCGGCGTTCGCCTTCGCCGGCTGCTTGCCGTTTCGCTTCGCGACGGCGCAGTAGCCAGCAGCGAGCGACAGGAGTGGCGCGCCGTTGAGCTCAGAGTTGACGGCGGAACGTCAGCGAGCGGACAACCAGCCACTCACCGGATGCACGAGACGGCCCGCCGCCACGAGCTCCGCGATCGTCTGACGTGCGATCGGCCACGAGAACCAGTTGCGCACCTCGTCCTCATGGGTCAGCACCGCGGCGCGCACCCCGATGACCACGAGCTCCTCGAGCGCGGTGTCTTCCGTCGTCTTCCACGGCTTGCGCCACACCTGGTCCCAGCGCGAGAGGACGCTCGAATGGCGGTGCCCGCCTTTGCTGTCCTCAACGGCGACACCGCGGGCCACGATCGCGCCGTCGCGCTCGAGTCCCTCGCGCACCTTGCGCAGCGTCGCGGCCGCGAGACCGAGCTCGGACTTCAGGTCCTCGACGGTGCTTGGGCCCGCGCCGGCGAGATGACGCACCAGGCGCGCGGCGTCGTCATCGCCGGACTCCGCCTGCGCGAGGGCCGAACGGCAGAGCGGGTCGGCCGCGCGCGCCGCCTCCGGCGCGAGGAACAGCGTCTTTCCGCGGTGGAGCTTCGTCTCGAGGACGTCAGGGCGCTCCGAGAGCTCGCCGCCCCAGTTCCATTTCGTCTTCGGCCACGAGGCGAAGCCCTTCTTCGTCGCGTCATAAGCCTCCTCGTGCGTCGCGGCGAAGAGGCTGGGCAGGGCCACATCCTGCGTGAGCGTCAGCATCTTTCGGTCCTGCAGGAATGCATGCGCATCATCGAGCGTCCGCAGCTTCCGGTCTGGAGTGAGCCTGCAGTCGAAGAGACGCTTCGCGCGGAGCTCCGCTAGCGAGATCGTTTTCTCGCGTACGCGCGCGTGTCGGCGTTGTCCAGGAGCTCTCGCGCGCTGCGGCCGTCGAGCGGATATGACGCGATGCCCCACGACAGCTCGGGCATTCGGATCCGGCGGCCGTCCTGCAGCTCGACGTCGGCGTTCTCGAGGATCTCCATCAGCCGTGTCACGACCTTCTCCGCTTCATCGCGTGGCGTGTCAGGCATCACGATCGCGAATTCATCGCCGCCGTAACGCGCGGGCACGTCCTCGGTGCGCACCTGCGCACCGATGCTGCGGCCCAGCGTCCGCAGGACCTCGTTGCCCGCCAGGTGGCCGTACGTGTCGTTCACCGCCTTTAGCTTGTCGAGGTCGAAGAACGCGACCGCGAGCGAGTTCTCGCGGCGCGCCGCGCGGGCGATCTCCTCTTCGAGACGGTCATAGAAGTAGCGGTAATTGTGCAGACCGGTGAGCGCATCGGTGTTGGCGGCTCGCTTGAGCCGCTCGTGCAGCTCGGCGACGTCGATGGCGGCGGCGATCTGCGCGCCAACGGCCTGCATGAGCGTGAGGTCGCGCTGGGAGAACGCGTGAGGCACGCGGTGCGAGACCGCAAGAACGCCGATCGGCCGGCCCGCGCTCACGAGGGGAATGATGATCTCAGAACGGATCTCGGGATCGCCGATGTAGCGCGGATCGAGATGGACGTCGTCGATCAACTGTGGCTGGCGATGCTCGAGCACCCAGCCCGAGATCCCGCGGCCAGACGGGATCCGGAGCGACGTCCCGGGTGCGGTCGGCAGACCCGTCAGCGCGCGCACGACCAGATCGTCGCTCTGATCTTCGCGCAGCAGGATCGTGAGACGGCTTCCAGGCATGCTCTTGAGCAGGATGCTGAGGATGCGGTCGAGGAGCTGCTGCAGGTCGAGGATCGTGTGGAACTCGGGTGTGAGGTCGGCGAGGATGGCCAGCTCGCGGCTGGTGCCTACCTCTTCCTCGGCGGCCTCGATCACACCACGTGCCTCGATCATCGCCACGAACTGATCGACCATCACTGGGTCGTACCACGCTCCGGCGAGGCGCCGCACCTCTCCGAGCGCGACGTCCGAGCGCAGCGCGATGCGGTACGGACGGTCGGCGAGCATCGCGTGATACCCGATCACAATGTTGAGGATCCGCGCCGCGCGCGGGATCGCCTCGCCGGAGAGCCCGTCCGGGTAGCCGGTGCCATTCCAGCGCTCGTTCGCGTGCCGCACGATCGGCACGACGCCGCGCAGGAAACGGATCGACTCGAGGATGCGCGCGCCGAGCAGCGGGTGCTCACGGACGATCGTGAGCTCCTCCGGTGTGAGCGGGCCGTTCTTGCCGAGGATCGATGCCGGGACCCCGATCTTCCCGAGCGAATGGAAGAGCGAGGCGTAGCGGAGATCGCGCAGCTCATCGGGACGCAGGCGGACGCGCTCCCCGAGCGCGAGCGCATCGGCCGCCACGCGGCGCTGATGGTCCTCGCGGTAGTGGTCGCGTGCCTGGATGGTCGCCGTGAGGGCCGACACCGTCGACAGGTAGGCGTCGTCGAGCTCGCGGTACAGACCGATGCTCCGGATGGCCGCTGCGCCGAAGCCGGAGAGCACACCGATGAGCTCGTTCTCCTCGCTCGAAACGATGTGCCGCTCTTTCCAGGTCACGAAGAGCACGCCCACCAGCTTGTCCGCGAGGCGGAGCGGTTGGAGCAGCACGCTGTGATGACCGAAGCGGCGGAGCAGCTTGCGCGCGTTCTTCGGAGCGTCCTCTTCGTCGTGGAGCTGCATCGGTGTTCCGGCCTCGAGGAACTTGGCGAGCACCGGGTTGTTCTTCGCCAGCATCAGGACGTCGCTCGACGCGGTCCCCGTCGTCACGGCGAACTCGAG
>JALYLT010000041.1 GCA_030774095.1 Chloroflexota bacterium | reverse complement strand
AGAAAGCGCTGCCCGTCACCGAGGCGCCGGCCATCGCACTGACGTTGCTTCGCGTGTGCATGGGCGTCGGCATCGCATTCGGCGCGCTCACCGAGAAGCTGCTCGATCCAGGGCTGGCGGGTGCGCTACTCACCGATCGGCCGTACCTCAACTTCGTCGCGGGCGTCGGCGTGTCGAACGGTCAGTTCGCGTACCTCGCCGGACTGATCGAGCTCGTGATCGGCCTGGTCATCGTCTCCGGCCAGCTCACGCGGCCGGTCATGGTCGCGGGCGCGCTGCTCTTCACAGCGACGCTCCCGATCTTCGGCTGGCTAGAGCTGCTCGGCCACCTTCCGTACTACGGGATCATGCTCACGCTGTTCATCGCGCCGAGCGCCGATCCGCGTCGAGTACGTCAACAGTTGCGCGAAGGAAAGGCAGCGTGAGGTGCGAGCCCGACGGCACGACGACTGCGGGCAAGAGCGGTATGAGAACGCACACATGGCGATTGCGTGCACTGATCCTCGCGGCGCTCATCGCGCTCGGCGTCGCCGCGCTCCCGACGGCGTGCAGTGGTCCATCGGACGGGCCGAAGCCTTCGGGCGGGGTGCCGAGCTACTAAGCCGCCGCGGTCAGCCGAAGGACAGCTTCAGGTCATCGCGCGCTTCGATGATGTCGGGGTTGCGCAGGAGGTCGATGAGCCGCGGATCGTTCGGCAGCACGACGCCGGTCACTCCCGCCGCGGTGCTCGCGTTCCGGAGCTCGTCCCACGCCGCGCGATTCGCCGGGAAGGCTGACTCGGTCCAGCGCTCATGCGATTCTTCCGCCACGACCAGGCGTCCTCGCGCGAGACTCGCGCAGGTCTCGCGCGCGGCGACATCCGAGGATGCGCCGCGTGCCACAAGGCGCACCCGCCACGTCACGGCGGCGACTGCCGCGAGCGCGACGTACGGATCACCGTCGGCGGCGTCGATCCACAGCGAGTCCGCTCCGGCGGCCTCGATCGCCTTGGCATCGGCGAACAGCTCACCGGGATCGCCGCTCGCGGAAAGCCGGACGCCGATGAGGAGGGCGGCCCCTGTCGGCTCGGTCGCGTTCGGCATGGGCTCGGTCATGGTGCCGGAGCCTCGCGCTCGAGCGCCTCACGCACCTCGCGCACGTACGCGGCTGCGGCGCCCGGGTCGAGCGTCCCTTTCGAAGCGCGCAAACGTTCCGCCGCAACGCCCGCGGTGAAGGTCGCGAGCGGCGCGAACCGCCGCTCCTTCGTGTGCGACACGACGCGAGCGAGCTCGAGGATCTCTTCCGCGACGTCGGCGTCGAGCGTGGGGTCGTCGATCGTCGCGCCGCGACTGCGCGCCGCCTCGCTCCAGCGCTTGGCCAGAGCAGAAAAGAATTCGTTCACAGGCTAGCGAGGACGAGACCGGGAGCCCGAAGGCTCACGGGTGAGGACGAGCGACGCCTGTATGGCGCAGCCATATTGGCCGACGATAGCGTGCGTAGAACTTGACGCAGACCGATGCCAGGAATAGAACGCGGCTAGGACGTGACCGACCTCACCCGTCGTCAGCTCCTCAAGCTCGGCGCCGCCGGCGCCGGTTCTATCGCACTCACCCCGCTCGCTAACCCGCTCGGGTTTGATTTGCGCCTGGCGAAGAAACGGCAGCAGGCGTTCCGCATCGCGGGGGCGAAGGAAGTCAAGTCGCTGTGCCCGTACTGCGCGGTCGGCTGCGCGCTCATCGCGTACACGCGTCAGGGCGCCGACGGGAAGACCGAGCTGCTGCAGATCGAGGGCGATCCCGATAGCCCGGTCAACGAAGGTCGCCTCTGTCCGAAAGGCGCGACCGCGATGCAGCTCGCGACGAGCGCGCGGCGCGTGGAGACGCCGCTGTACCGCGCGCCCGGCAGCACGAAGTGGGAGAAGAAGGACTGGAACTTCGCGCTCGACAAGCTCGCTCAGAACATCAAGGCCTCGCGCGACAACACCTTCGTCTCGCAGGATGCGAACGGCAACATCGTGAATCGCACCGAGGGGGTGGCCTTTGCCGGCGGTGCCGCATTCAGCAGCGAAGAGGGGTACTTCGCCGCGAAGATGATGCGGACGCTCGGCATCGTGCACATAGAACAGCAAGCGCGTGTCTGACACGGTCCCACGGTGGTCAGTTTGGCCGCCACATTCGGACGAGGAGCCATGACGAACCACTGGCGTGACATCAAGCACGCCGACGTCATCCTCATCAACGGCGCGAATCCCGCAGAAGCGCACCCGGTCGGCTTCCAGTGGTTCGTAAAGGCGAAGCTCGATCCGACGAAAGGACCCGGCCAGGGCGGCGGCGCGAAGATCATCCACGCCGATCCGCGCTACACGCGCACCTCGGCGCTTGCGGACATGTACCTGCGGATCCGGACCGGCACCGACGTCGCCTACTTTGGCGGGCTCATCAACTACGTGCTCGAGAACAAGCTCTACCACGAGGAGTACGTCAAGAACTACACGAACGCCTCCTTCGTCGTGAAGGAAGGCTTCGACTTCAAGGACGGGCTCTTCACCGGCTACAACGCGCAGACGCGCTCGTACGACATTTCCACCTGGGCCTACGAGCAGACCGCGCCGCCGCCGCCGCAGGCGGGCGGGGCGGGCACCGGCGCGGGCGCAGGGGCGGTCGAGGGCCCGCCGACGTCGAGCGCGGGCTTCGCGAAGCGCGATATGACGTTGCAGGACCCGAAGAGCGTTTTCCAGCTCATGAAGAAGCACTACTCGCGCTACACGCCGGAGATGATCTCGAGCATCACCGGCATCCCCAAGGAGCAGTTCCTCGAAGTCGCGAAGATCGTCGGCGAGATGGGCCGCGCCGACAAGGTGATGACGATCGTTTACGCCGTCGGCCTCACACATCACACCACCGGTGGGCAGCTCATCCGCTCCGCCGCCTTGCTGCAGCTGCTCCTCGGCAACATGGGACGCCCGGGCGGTGGCATGAACGCGGAGCGCGGCCACGCCAACATCCAGGGCAACACCGATCACGCGATCTCGTGGGAGATCCTGCCCGGCTACCTGCGCATCCCCGCGCCGGGTCAGAAGAACCTCGACCAGTACGTCGACCAGAGCGCCGCAAAGAAGAGCGACCCGAACTCATGGAACTTCTTCGGCACGAACTACCGCAACTTCATGGTGAGCCTGTTGAAGGGCTGGTATGGCGCGGCGGCGACGAAGGACAACGAGTACGCGTTCAACTTCATACCCAAGCCCGGCACGAACTCCTCGTGGATGTCCATCTTCGACCAGGCGCTCAAGGGAAAGATGGAGGGCGTGGTCCTCTCCGGCATGACCGCGACGTCGATCGGGCCCGATTCGAACCAGGTGATGAAGGCGCTCGCGAACCTCAAGTGGCTCGTGGTGATGGACCCGCTGCCGACCACGAGCTCGGAGTTCTGGCGCGCACCGGGTACGGATTCCGCGTCGATCCAGACCGAGGTGTTCATGCTGCCGACGACGCACTGGATCGAGAAGGACGGGTCGTTCGTCAACAGCGGACGCTGGATGCAGTGGAAGGAGCAGGTCATCCCGCCCGAAGGCGAGGCGCGGCACGATCACTGGATCCTGGCCGAGCTGTTCGATCGCGTGAAGACCCTCTACCGCCAGCAGGGTGGGAAGTTCCCCGATGCGATCAACGCGATGACGCTCGACTGGTACAAGGACCCGAAGAAACCGGAGCTCGATGAGATCGCGAAGGAGATCAACGGGAAGGATCTTGCGACGGGCAAGCAGATGGCGAGCTTTGCGCTGCTGAAGGCCGACGGCACGACGACGGCGGGCGACTGGATCTACACCGGCAGCTACACCGAAGACGGCAACCTGTCCAAGCGGCGCAACGGCGTCCAGGACGTCGCCAAGAACGACCCGACCGGCATGGGCTTCTTCCCGCAGTGGGCGTGGAGCTGGCCGCTCAATCGCCGGGTGATGTACAACCGCGCGTCCGCTGACCTCGAGGGCAAGCCCTGGGACCCCAAGCGACCAGGTATCCAGTGGAACGGATCGGCGTGGACGGGCGATGTGCCGGACTACCCCGCCACGATGAACCCGAAAGATCCGGCGGCGTGGCTGCCCTTCATCATGAACGGCGAGGGCGTGGGCCGGCTGTTCTCGAGCTCGATGCTCGACGGTCCGTTCCCCGAGCACTACGAGCCGATGGAAGCGCCGATCCCCAACCCGCTGCATCCGAATCAGTCCGAGGATCCGGTCGCCTTCCTTTATGACCAGGCGGCCGGCCGTCCGAACCGATTCGGCAAGGTGGACAAGTACCCGTACGTCGCGACGAGCTACAGGCTCACCGAGCACGAGCACTACGTCACGCAGCACGTGCCGCTGCTCGTCGGCCTGCAGCCCCAGGCGTTCGTGGAAGTGCCCGAGGAGCTCGCGAAGGAGAAGGGCATCGCGACAGGCGACCGCGTACGCGTGTGGAGCGAGCGCGGAAAGATCGAGGTCGCTGCGGCCGTCACCAAGCGTCTCGGGCCGGTGATCCTCGCCGGAAACAAGAAGGTCTACCACATCGGCATCCCCATCCACTGGGGCTTCGTCGGTGTCTCCGCCGACCAGAATCCCGACAAGAGCAAGTTCTGGCTCGCGAACGCGCTCACGCCCTTCGTCGGCGATGTCGGTGCGCGGACGCCGGAGTTCAAGGCGTTCCTCGTCAACATCGAGAAGATCGATTGACTACCACCGTGGGGCTCAGGGGTAGGGGCCCCTGGGCGCGAAGCGACCCCCCGAGAGCCCCCCACGCTACGCAGTGGACGGACCGCCGCCGCCGCGCGGCCGAGCTCGCCGAGCGCTACGACTTCGCGCGCGAGGCGCTCGCGCTGTACGGCGCGGTCGCAGAGGCGCAGGAGCGCGCGTTCGAGCGCGCCCGGGCGGATCGGCCGAGCGTCGACACGCTCGCCGCCTACGTCGTGCGCGCCGCGCTGCCGGACGTGATGAGCGCTGTCATGAGCGCGGGCACCGAGACACTGCGTGAAGCGGTGCTCTTGCGCTTCCACGAGGGCGATCTGGAGCGCATGGTCACGTCCTGGCTGAGCGCCGAGGCGCAGGACGGGACCGACGTGTTCCTCGCGCGTGCCGCGACGGCGCCGGTGCTCGAGGCCGTCCCCGAGATCGCGCGCGCGCTGCGGATCGCGGGCAAAGAGCGTTTCTGTCCCGTGTGCAGCGGGTCGCCGCAGGTGAGCGTCTTCGTCGATAGCGGCGAGGCGCTGGTCACCGGACAGCGCCGTCTGGTCTGTGCGCGCTGCGCGAACGAATGGGTATACCCGCGGATGACGTGCGTCGCGTGCGGCGAGACCGAGTCGAGCAAGCTCGTCGTTCTCGCGGATCCGGACCAGCTCCCGCACCTGCGCCTCGACGCGTGCGAGCGCTGCAAGCGCTACATCGTGAGCGTGGACGCGCGCCTCGAAGGGCACGCGGTGGCGGTGGTCGACGAGATCGCCGCCATCCCGCTCGACATCGCGGCCGCGGAGCGTGGCTTCACGAAGGTCACGCCCAACCTGATGGGGTTCTGAGATGGCTGTTTTCGAAGAGCGACCGATGGGGTTCTTCACCGACACGTCGATCTGTATCGGCTGCAAGGCCTGCGAGGTCGCGTGCAAGGAGTGGAACCAGCTCGAGGGCAACGAACCCGAGCTCCTCCTCGACAGCTTCGACAACACCGGACAGCTCGACGCGCAGAACTGGCGTCACGTCGAGTTCATCGAGCAGATCCCCGACAACAACGGTGTCGTGATGACGCCCACGCCGATCGCCGGCGGGCAGGCCTGGCTGATGATGAGCGACGTCTGCAAGCACTGTCAGAACGCGAGCTGCCTCGAGGTCTGTCCGACGAACGCGATCGTGCGCACCGAGTTCGATTCGGTGCTCATCCAGCAGGACGTGTGCAACGGTTGCCGCGACTGCATCTCCGCATGCCCGTACGGCGTCATCGGGTTCAACGAGAAGACCGGAACCGCGCACAAGTGCACCCTCTGCTACGACCGCCTGCAGAACGGGATGCAGCCGGCGTGCGCGAAGGCGTGCCCGACCGAGTCGATCAAGTTCGGCTACCTCGACGATCTCCAGGCGGCCGCCGACAAGCGCGTCGCCGCGCTGCAGACCGCCGGCTACAAGAAGGCGCAGCTCTATGGGCGCGACGCGACGGTCTACGGCGGACTCAACGCGTTCTTCCTGTTGATGGACAAGCCCGAGGTCTACAAGCTCCCGAACGCGCAGAACGCCGTGCTGCCGAGCCGCAACAACCTCGCGGGGTACGCGGGTGGATTCGTGACGGCGGTCGTCGGTCTCGTCGCGGGCGTGCTCGCCTTCCGGTCAAATCGCATGAACGAGAAGTCCGATGCCGCCCGCTGAACACTTCGCCGCGCCGCCGGGCTGGGAGTGGTGGATCCTCGGCTACTTCTTCTTCGGCGGCCTATCCGGTGGCTCGTACGCGATCGGAACGCTTCTGCGTCTCGTCGGAACGGCTGCCGATCAGCGCGCCGCGCGTATCGCGTTCATCGCGAGCTTCCTCGCCCTCCTGCCATGCCCGATCTTCCTCATCGCCGACCTCGGCCAGCCGCTGCGATTCATCAACATGCTGTTCGACGCCTCGAACGGCGGGCTCGCGTTCAAGCCCTGGTCGCCGATGTCGCTCGGCTCGTGGGCCCTGCTGGGCTTCGGTCTGTTCTCGTTCGTCTCGTTCGTCGGCGCCGTGGCCGAGAGCGGATGGCACGCGGCCGATCCGATCGCCCGCATCCTCCGGGGGACGGTCGGCGCGGTGTGGGACATCATCGGCACCGGCCTGGGCTTCTTTGTCTGTGGCTACACCGGCGTGCTCCTCGCGGTCTCGAATCAGCCGGTCTGGAGCGACGGCTGGCCGCTGGGCGGACTGTTCCTGGCGTCCTCGTTGACCGGCGCCGCCGCATTGCTCTTGTTGCTTCTTCGCCGCCGCCGCGACGTCGACGCCGGTACCGCGGTCCGGCTCGCGCTCGCCGACCGGAACTTCGCGATCCTCGAAGCCGTGCTCATCGTGGTGTTCCTCGTCACCGTCGCGCTCGCGGGGACCATCGGGAAGATGTCGGGCGTCTGGCTGTTGCTCTGGCTCGTCGTGGTCGTCGGGCTGGCCGCGCCGTTCGCGTTCTCGCGCCTGGACGCCGCTCGGCGCTGGGCGCCCGTGACCGCCCCGCTGCTCGCGCTCCTGAGCGTCCTCGCCTTGCGCGCCCTCGTGATTTTCAGCGCGCAAACCTGAGCAAGGAGCGGGACAGGGCGGCGACGCGGCACCGAGGGTCCCCGCGCGCGAGGGGTCCCCGGCCCAAAGGGACGGGGTTTCGCGCGTAGAGAGGGTTTCGGGGCCGCGTCGCCGCCTCCCGCGATCGACTGGAACCCGTTTCCCTCTGTTAGGGGAAACTCGTCCTACTAAACTCGTTGCACCGCGTTCTGGAGGATAGGGAGCACATGGCAAGCGCAGCACCGACCGCAGCATCCCGCGCAGCCGGGGCGATAGGACCACGGCCGGCCGAGGCGTCAGCGCCGCTCGCACCGGCGACCATCGAGGAGACCGGCCTCACGTCGGCGTTCGTTGCCGACCTCACACTGAAGCTCCTCTACCAGCGCGCCACGACCGCCGCGGACCTCACGCAGGTGCTCTGCCTACCCCTCAAGATCCTCCAGCCCGTCCTCGACTTCTGTAAGACCGAGCACCTCGTTGAAGTGAAGGGTGGCGCCGGCGTCACCGCGTCGACCTACGTCTACATGATCACCGAGAAGGGCGCGACTCGCGCGAAGGAAGCCATGGCGCGCAACGGGTATATCGGCGCGGCGCCAGTGCCGCTCGCGGCGTATGTCACTCGCGTCCGCGCGCAGTCCGTTGGCGCGGTGCAGGTCACCTGGGATGGCCTCAAGAAGGCACTCGGGCATCTCGTGCTACCGGAGCTCACGCTTCGTCAGCTCGGGCCGGCGATCAACAGCGCGCAGTCGATCTTTCTCTTCGGGCCTCCTGGCACGGGGAAGTCGACGATCTCGAAGGCGCTCGCCACGATGCTCCAGGGCAGCATCGTCGTGCCGTATGCGATCCTCGTCGGGCAGCAGATCATCCGCGTGTATGACCCCTCACGTCATCGTCCGCTCGTCGAGCTCGACGCGCGATACGACCGGCGCTGGGTCCCAGTCTCGCGCCCGTTCGTCGAGGTCGGCGGTGAGCTGACGCTCGAGGACCTCGATCTCGTCTACGACCAGAACTCGAAGGTCCACGAGGCGCCATTCCAGATGAAGGCGAGCGGCGGCGTCCTCCTCATCGACGACTTCGGTCGGCAGCGCGCCTCGCCCGATCAGCTCCTCAACCGTTGGATCGTCCCGCTCGATCGCGACGTCGACTTCCTGACGACGGCCGATGGTCGCAAGATAGAAGTGCCATTCGACGTCCTACTCGTCTTCGCGACGAACCGCACGCCGTCCTCATTGGTGGACGAGGCGTTCCTGCGGCGCATCCAGTACAAGATCGAGATTAAGCCGCCGACGCCGGAAGAGTTCATGGAGATCCTCCGCCGCGTCTGCGAGCAGCAGAAGATCACCTTCTATCCGAAGGCCGCGGAGTGGATCGCGAAGTATTGCCTCGAGCGGAACATCTCCCTGCGCTCCTGCCACCCGCGTGACCTCATGCAACACCTCGGCGCCGCGGCGCGGTTCCTCGGGAAGCCAACGGAGCTCACGCCGGAGCTGGTGCAGCTCGCCTGCGAGACCTACTTCGTAGCGATCTAGAAATTGCGCGCGGTAGATGCTTGTCTTGAGTCGACCGCCCAACTAGCACCGCGCCTTTAGAGATGTTCGCGCTCGCTTTCGTCGTGACATTCGTGCTGACGTGTGTGGTGAACATCCAGTTCTATCGCCTTGGAGCGCGCTATCAGGCGCTCCGCGATCTTCCCCATAACCCCTTTTGGTCCGTCAGCGGCATCGGTCTATGGCGGCCGATCTTTCAGCGGGACGATGACCCAGAGCTCACGCGGCTCCGTCGCGATTCCGGGCTGCTGTTCAGCGCGTGGCTAGCGAGCGTGGCACTCACGATGTTCGCGTTCGCGACGGATACCCCGCACTTCTAGGCGAAGCAAGTCCCGTCGCACCGGGCTTTGCTACGGGTGCTGTTCGTGCCAGCGGTGCACGCCGCTCGCGAGACGACCGAGCGCTAGCGCTCCAACAAAAGCGCGAAGTCGCGCAGCGCGACGGCGTAGTGCGTGCCGACCATGAATGAATTGACCACGATCAAGCCGAACCAGCCGGCCACCCAGTAGGACGCGCGTCGCGGAACGAACGCCAGCCAGATCCCCAGCGCGATCTCCACGATGCCGACGGCCCAGAGGAAGACCTCAGGAACTTGTCCGCGCCGGCGAGGATCAGCGCGATGGTGAACGCATTGCGCATGGTCACTGCGCCCTATCCTCACCGCGTGAGTGCCAGCGAACGACTGACCGGTCTACGGCAGCGTGCCGCCGTCGGTGGTGGCGAGGCCCGGAACCAGCAACAGCACGCCAAAGGCAAGCTGACCGCGCGCGAGCGCGTGGACCTCCTCCTTGACGACGGATCGTTCACCGAGCTCGACGCCTTCGTGATGGCGCGGCCCACCGAGCTCATCCCCGACGACGACCGCGTGATGGGCGACGGTGTCGTAACGGGCTTCGGTCACGTCGACGGCCGGCTCGTGTACGTGTTCTCGCAGGACTTCACCGTCTTCGGCGGCTCCCTCGCGGAGGCGCACGCGGCGAAGATCTGCAAGGTGATGGATCTCGCCGTGCGGAACGGCGCGCCCGTGATCGGGCTCAATGACTCCGGCGGCGCGCGCATCCAGGAGGGCGTCGTGTCGCTCGGCGGCTACGCGGACATCTTCCTGCGCAATGTGCTCGCGTCCGGCGTCGTCCCGCAGCTGTCGGCGATCCTCGGTCCGTGCGCGGGCGGCGCCGTGTACTCACCGGCGATCACGGACTTCATCGCGATGGTGCGCGACACGTCGTACATGTTCGTGACCGGGCCGAACGTCGTGAAGACCGTGACGCACGAGGACGTGACGCTCGACGAGCTCGGCGGCGCGGACGTCCACGCGCGCCGCTCGGGCGTCGCGCACTTCGAGTGCGATGACGAGGTCTCCTGCCTGCAGCTCCTGCGCCGTCTCGTCGGCTACCTGCCGTCGAACAATCTCGACCCCGCACCGGTCGTTCCGACCGACGATCCGATCGATCGCCAGGACCCAGGTCTCGATGCGCTCGTGCCCGACGCGGCGAGCAAGCCGTACGACATGAAGGAAGTCGTCCGGCGCGTCTGCGATGACGGCGAGTTCCTCGAGGTGCACGAGGGATGGGCGCGCAACATCATCTGCGCCTTCGCGCGTCTCGATGGCCGCAGCGTCGGTGTCGTGGCGCAGCAACCGATGGTGCTCGCGGGCGTCCTCGACATCGACGCCTCGGTGAAGGCCGCGCGTTTCGTCCGCTTCTGCGACGCCTTCAACATCCCGCTTGTGACGTTCGTCGACGTCCCGGGTTTCCTGCCGGGCACCGCGCAGGAGCACGGGGGCATCATCCGGAGCGGCGCGAAGCTGCTTTACGCCTACGCCGAGGCGACGGTCCCGAAGCTCACGGTCATCACGCGCAAGGCCTACGGCGGTGCCTATGACGTGATGTCGAGCAAGCACATTCGCGGCGACTACAACGTTGCGTGGCCGAGCGCGGAGATCGCGGTCATGGGTCCCGAGGGCGCGGTGAACATCGTGTACCGCGAGGAGATCGAGCGTGCCAAGGATCCGGAGGCGCGCCGCAAGGAGCTCGTCGCGAGCTACGTCGAGCGGTTCGCGAACCCGTATGTCGCGGCCGCCCACGGCTACCTCGACGACGTGATCGAGCCACGCGAGACCCGACCGCGGCTGATCGCCGCGCTCCGTTCCCTCGCCGGGAAACGCGACACGAACCCCAAGCGCAAGCACGGGAACATCCCACTGTGACGCCCTAGGACGGCGGTGCTCAAGCGGGTCCTCGTCGCGAACCGCGGCGAGATCGCGGTGCGCGTCATCCGCGCCTGCCACGAGCTCGGGATCCGCGCCGTCGCCGTGTACAGCGACGTCGATCGCGACGCCCTCCACGTCCGTCTCGCGGATGAGGCGTATCCGATCGGACCAGCCTCGCCCCGCGAGAGTTACCTCGCGACGGGAAAGCTCATCGAGATCGCGCGCCGCGCGAAGTGCGACGCGGTCCATCCGGGCTACGGGTTCCTCTCGGAGAACGCGGAGTTCGCTGACGCCGTGCGCGATGCGGGTCTGGTGTTCGTCGGTCCACCCGGCGACGTGCAGCGAAAGCTCGGGGAGAAGACGCAGGCGCGCCGCCTCGCGCGCGAGGCGGGCGTTCCGGTCGCGGAGGGCACGCTCGAGCCGCTGCGCGACCAGGATCACGCGCGTCGCGAAGCAGAGCGCGTCGGGTACCCGGTGATGCTGAAGGCCGCGGGCGGCGGTGGTGGCAAGGGCATGCGCGCGGTCGCCTCGGCGGGCGAGCTCGATGCGGCGTGGCGTCTCGCGTCTGGTGAAGCGGCCGGGGCGTTCGGCTCGTCGGCGCTGTTCGTCGAAAAGCTGATCGAGAACGCGCGCCACGTCGAGATGCAGATCCTCGCGGACGCGCACGGCGGCATCGTGTGGCTCGGGGAGCGCGATTGCTCGATCCAGCGCCGCCACCAGAAGCTCATCGAGGAGTCCCCCGCGCCGTCGGTGGATGACGCGCTCCGCGAGCGCCTCGGCGACGCCGCGGTGCGGATCGCGCGCGCGGCGGGTTACCAGAACGCGGGTACCGTCGAGTTCCTCGTGGATCCGCTGGGCGGCTTCTCGTTCCTCGAGGTGAACACGCGGCTGCAGGTCGAGCATCCGGTGACCGAGGCCGTAACCGGGCTCGATCTCGTCGCGCTGCAGCTGCGTATCGCCGCCGGCGAGCCACTGCCGTTCGCGCAGAACGACGTGCGCCGCCGTGGCGCGGCGATCGAGTGCCGCGTCACCGCCGAGGACGCGCGGCGCGGCTTCGTCCCCGCGACCGGCCGCATCGCGCTTTTGCGCGAGCCCGCCGGCCCGGGCGTGCGGGTCGACTCCGGTCTGTTCGAAGGCCTCACGGTGACGAGCGACTACGACCCGCTGCTCATGAAGCTCATCGCGCACGGCGGCGACCGCACCGAGGCGCTCGCGCGTGCGCGCCGCGCGGTGCGCGAGACGATCGTCGCGGGGCTGCCGACGAGCCTCGCGTTCCATTCGTACGTGCTCGACGAGCCGGACTTCGTCGCGGGCCGCTACGACACGGGTTACGTCGCGACCCACTGGCCGCCGCGGACGCCGTCCACGCTCGACGGGAGCGCGGTCACCGCGGCCGCGCTCGTCGCGGTGCTCGTCACGCGCGGCCGCGCCG
>JALYLT010000040.1 GCA_030774095.1 Chloroflexota bacterium | reverse complement strand
TGAGGCCTCGGCGAATGCGCAGTCATGGGATCCATCGGTCGACGAGCGGAACGCGCGCCGCATCCGTGCGATCGTCAGTGAGATCGGTTGGCCGACGACGTCGAAGGTGGGCGCAGGCGGGGCACATTGCGTGGCTGCTCGTCCAGCACGCCGAGCTTGCGTTCCAGAAGGAGTGCCTTGCGCGGATGTCGCGCGAAACGGCGGACGAGGTTGCCCGCGACATCTCGCCTACCTCGAAGACCGCATCCGAGTGAGGGAAGGTCTCCCGCAGCGCTATGGGACTCAGTTGCAGAAGAGCGGCGACGACTGGGAGCCGCTACCGACGCTGGATCCGGCGGACTTGGACGCGCGCCGCCGAGCCGTCGGCCTCGAGCCGATCGGCGAATACCTGGACGGCGCGCGCCGGGCCTTGCGCTAGCTGCGCTCGTACGCGGTCGTCGGCGTTGTGTATGCCGACGGGCCGCCGTTGCCAGCGTTCGTGCTCTTTCCTGTCTTGATCTGCTCGAGCTGGTCCTCACCCTGGCGCTTCATCTTGTCCACGTGCAGCCCAAGGCGACGCCGTGTCTCTTGTCCCGGATACGGAGCCGCGATGAGCGCGATCGCCATACCGACGACAGCGCCGAGCACGAGGCCCACACCCAGCCAGACGATGCCCGGCGTCTCGTCGCGCCGGCCGATCTCGATCTTGCTCATGTCGGGCATCTTGGCGTCACTTACAAAGTCGGATGCCCGCTTGCCCGCTTCGCTGCGGATGTCTTCGAACAGATCTCTCAGATCCTTTGCGCTGACCATGAAACACCTCCACGCGGGTACGCCCTCCGGCGCCCAAGGCGATACGCCATGTTACTGAGCACTAGGCGTGCCACCACCGGTGGGCTTCTTCTGCGAGAGAGTTGCCTCAATGAATACGTCGATATCACCGTCAAGCACCCGTGTCGGGTCGCCGACCTCGACGCCGGTCCGATGGTCCTTTACGAGCGTGTAGGGGTGGAGTACGTACGAGCGGATCTGGCTGCCCCAGTCGGCCGAGCGCATCTCACCCCGCTCGCGCGCCTGCTCGGCCTCCTGTTCGAGCACGCGCTTCTCGAGCAGCCGGGCCTTGAGGATGCGCATCGCGGTCTCGCGGTTCTGCAGTTGGGACCGCTCGTTCTGGCACGACACCACGATGCCGCTCGGCAGATGCGTGATGCGCACCGCGGTCTCGGTCTTGTTCACGTTCTGGCCTCCGGCACCGGTCGCGCGGTACGTGTCGATCTTCAGCTCCTCGGGCCGGATCTCGATCTCGGCGTCACTTTCGACCTGCGGCGTCGGATCGACGAGCGCGAACGAGGTCTGCCGTCGTCTTTGGAAATCGAACGGCGAGATACGCACGAGCCGGTGCGTCCCGCGCTCGGTCTTGAGATATCCATACGCGTACGGGCCCTCGACGGTGATCGTCGCGCTGCGGATGCCCGCCTCTTCGCCGGGAGTCGACTCGACGATCTCGGCCTTGAAGCCATGCCGCTCGGCCCAACGCAGGTACATGCGCACGAGCATCTGTGCCCAGTCCGCGGCATCCGTGCCGCCGACGCCGGCGGAGATCGCGACGACCGCATCGCGCTCGTCGTACGGACCGCCGAGCTGTGCCTCGAGGCTCGCCTTATCGACCTCGACCATGAGCTCCGCCGTCTCGCGCTCGAGATCGGCGCTGAGAGCGGGGTCTTCCGCCATCGACGCGAGCTCCGCGAGATCCGCCGCGCGCTGGCGAAAGGAGTCCCAGCGCTCGACGCGCGCGCGAATGAGGCCGAGGCGCTTCATGACTTGCTGCGCGCGCTGGCGGTCGTTCCAGAGGTCGGGCGCGGAGGACTCGGTTTCTAGACGAGCGACCTCGCGGCGAAGAGCAGGGAGGTCAAAGGAACACCGCCATGCGGTCGATACGCTCGCGCAGAGCGGCGAGCGCCGCCGGGTCCACCGTCACGACGCTTCAGCGCTTGCGGGGTCGTTCGAAGCTGAAGGTGGTGGTGACGGGCTGGGCCACGGGCGCCAGCTTGCCGGCGGCAAAGCTGACGAACGTGACACAGGGGCAGTAGGTGTTTCGCGGGCAGCGAGGGCAGTCGCCATCACAGTCCAGGGTCGCGCCGTAGGAACACTTGAGGCAGTTGTCCTCGCAGACGATCCACTCTTTCATGACGCTCCCCACACGCGGATCTGTGCCGCTTTGCGGACGCGAGTTTACCGGTCTGACACCTGATTGAGAAGGGGTTTTTCCCCATTTTGTGGTCCTGAGCCTCTCGCCAGCCCGGCAGCCCTTCGCCCCAGCAGAGGCAAAGTGACCGCTCCAGCGCCCAAATACAGAAGGCCGAGCACCTGGGCCTGCTGTAGCCCGTCCAGAAATAGCGGGTCGGTCCGCAGGAACGACAGAAGGAACCTGCCAGCGCCCAGGGAGAGCAGGTAAGCAAGCCAGACCCGGCCCTCGGGCGGGCGGCCCCGGACGCGCCGCCAGTAGAGGTAGAGGGCGAGGAAGATTCCGAGCATCAGGAGGCCGTCATACACACCGATCGGGTGGGCCGCTGTGCTCTGTCCGAGGGTGTTCGGATGCGTGTAGCGCACGCACCAGGCGAGGTCGACGCACGGAACGGAATGATGCTCGCCGTTGATGATGTCGCCGATGCGCCCGATGGCCTCTCCGAGCGCGATCCCGATGACCGTGATGTCGAACATGAAGCCGACCGGTAGCCGAAGCCACCGCGCCGCCAGATAACCCGAGATCGTCGAGCCGATCGGCGCGCCCATCGTTCCGATGCCGCCGCTCCAGAACTGAAGCGCGCGGAGGGGATCGTTCGCGTACAGGGCCCAGTTGTCAGTGACGTGAGCGATGCGCGCACCGATGAGACCACCGAAGATCACCGCGATCGCGAACGGGTAGACCCGTTCGTCGCGAACGAGATAACGCGCGCAGCGGATCGAGACGAAGGCGCCGACGAGCATGCCGACGAACGCGAAGATCGAGTGCCACGCGACACGCGAGGACCCGATCAGCAGGTCCGGGTCGAACGGGAGCTCGATCAGGTGGTCAGGGGCTCCCGCACGGGCCGGAACACCGCGAGCCGGATGATCATCGGGACCGCGGCCGCCAGCACGAAGATCGAGATCACCTGGTCTTCGCGAAGGCCGAAGACGTACGTGGGGTCGGCGATCCGCAGGAACCCGAGCAGGAGGCGGCCGATGGCGTACCACGCCGCGGCGAGCCAGAAGATGAGGCCATCAGGGAGTCCTCGGCCGCGCAGCGCGAGCGAAGCGACGACGCTCACAAGATTCCAGACGAGGTCGTAGCCCACGACGAGGTGCACCGGCCCGGGCTGGCCGAGCGTGTCCGGATGCGTGTAACCAACGCACAGTCCCAGCGGCGGCTCACACGCGACGGCGTGGTGCTCGCCGTTGATGATGTCGCCGATCCGCCCGATGGCGAAGCCAAGAGCGATGCCCGGGGCAGCGGCGTCGGCTCCGTAGCCGATCGGTAAACGTCGCCGGATGCCGACGAAGAGCCCGCCGAGGACGCCACCGATCGCGCCGCCCCATATCGCGATGCCGCCCTGCCAGATCAGGAGGATCTGGAGCGGATCCGCGACATAGAACTGCCAACGATCGATCACGGCCACGATCCGCGCGCCGATGATCCCTGCGACGACACCCCACGTCGCCACCGAGGTCGCATCCTCCTCCGAGACGCGCGGCTGGATGAGCCGCAAGGGAAGCCAGACACCGAACAGGATGCCGACCGCCGTGAAGATGCCGTGCCACGCGATCGCGAGCGGACCGATATGGATGTTCGGGTCGAACGGAATAGTGATCACGGCACGCTGGCGTTGAGGCGACGCCGCGGGTCCTGCCCCGGCTCGGGGTTCTCGCTCGCTCGAAACGTATCCCCGCCCGCCCGCCAGCGGGACGCTTCGCTTTGGCGGGGCCCCTCGACTCTCGCTCGCGAGAACCCGACTCGCCGTGTCACCCGCGGCGCCGCCTCGCTAGCGGCCATGACACTTCTTGAATTTCTTCCCGGATCCACACCAGCACGGATCGTTTCGCCCGAGTTTCGCCTTGCCCGTGCTCGTCGTCGGCGTGTTGTCATCGCGATTCGTTCGCAGATCGGCGCGACCTGTTGCCGTCGTTCCGTTCCCTGAGGTGGATGTCTGCTGCGGCGCCTGGCCTTGCTTCTGCTCCTCTTGCTCAGCCTGCGCGGCCGTCCGCACCGACACGCGCAGCACTGTTTGTGCGACACCTGTTGCGACACGGGCCTGCATCTGCTCGAAGTAGTCGTGGGCCTCGCGTTTGTAGGCGACGAGCGGGTCCTGCTGGCCGTAGCCGCGGAGGTAGATGCCTTCGCGGAGCTCCTCCATCGCGGTGAGATGTTCGATCCAGTGCGTGTCGATCGTGCGCAGCATCACCCAGCGCTCCACCGCACGCATGACCGGCGTCGACTCACCATCCGCCTCGACGTTCCCGAGCTCGGCTTCCTTCGCCTCATAGGTATCGTCGACGAGCTGCGCCACGGACTCGCGCAGCTCCTCGAGACCCGCTGGTTCGCCGAACGAAGACGCCGCGAGGTCGCTCCCAAGGAGCGCGCCCAGCGCGAGGGCCAGCTTCTCGAGGTCCCAGTCCTCAGGGTCCGGTGAGGCCGCCTCGGCATCGACGAGGTTGGATGCCTCGTCGTGCAGGAAGTCGAGGACGGTCTCGCGCACGTCGCCTTTCTCCAGGATCTTGCGACGGTCCTTGTAGATCTCGTTGCGCTGGTTGTTGAGGACGTCGTCGAACTCGAGTGCGCGTTTGCGCATGTCGAAGTTGCGCGTCTCGACCTTGATCTGCGCCTGGGTGATCGCGCCGGTGACCATCCCGGACTCGATGGGCGCCTCGTCGTTCATCCCCATCCGCCCGAGGAGTCCGGCGACGCGCTCCGAGGCGAAGATGCGGATGAGATCGTCCTCGAGCGAGTTGAAGAAGCGCGTCGTTCCCGGGTCGCCCTGCCGGCCGGCGCGTCCCCGAAGCTGGTTGTCGATGCGGCGCGCCTCGTGCCGCTCCGTTCCGATGACGTGCAGACCGCCGCGGTCGACGACACCGGAGCCCAGGAGGATGTCGACGCCACGGCCGGCCATGTTCGTCGAGAGCGTGACCGCGCCCTGCTGTCCGGCGTCGGCGATGATCAGCGCCTCGCGCTCGTGGTTCTTCGCGTTCAGGACCTCGTGCTTGATGCCATGCCGGCGCAGTTGGTCGGACAGCTGCTGGCTCTTCTCCACCGAGGTCGTGCCGATGAGTACCGGCTGTCCGCGCTGGTTGCGCTGCTTGACGTCCTCGATGACCGCGTTCCACTTCCCCTGCTCGGTCGCATACACCAGATCCGGGTCGTCCTTGCGGACCATCGGCCGGTGGGTCGGGATCTGCGTGACCTCGAGCTTGTAGACCTTGAAGAGCTCCTCGGCCTCGGTCGCGGCGGTACCGGTCATGCCGGCGAGCTTCTCGTACATGCGGAAGTAGTTCTGGATCGTGATCGTGGCGAACGTGCGCGTCTCGCGCTGGATCTTGACGCCTTCCTTTGCCTCGACGGCCTGGTGCAGTCCGTCGCTCCACCGGCGACCGGGCATCAGACGGCCGGTGAACTCGTCGACGATGACGACTTCGCCGTCCTTGACGACGTACTCCTTGTCCTTTCGATACATCGCATGCGCCTTCAGCGCGTTGTCCATGAAGTGCACGGCGGTGACATCGCCCTCGTACATGTTCTGCAGCCCGAGCATCTTCTCGGTCTTCGCGATGCCTTCCTCGGTCAGCGTGGTGGAGTGGAACTTCTCCTCGATGATGTAGTCCTTGTCGGGCTGCAGCTTCTTGGCGACCGACGCGAAGCGGTAGTACTGCTCGGAGACGTCCTCGGCCGGCGAGCTGATGATGAGCGGCGTGCGCGCCTCGTCGATGAGGATCGAGTCGGCCTCGTCGACGATCGCGTAGTACAGGTCGCGCTGCACCATTCGCGCAAGGTCGTCGACCATGTTGTCGCGCAGATAGTCAAAGCCGAACTCGCTGTTCTGGCCGTAGGTGATGTCGGCGAGGTACGCCTCCCGCCGGGTGACGTCGCGCCAGTGGCGGTGGCGCTCGTCGACCGCATCGAGCACGACGCTGGGGTCGTAGATCGCGGACTTCTCGTGCGCGATGTACGCCACGGTCAGGCCGAGGAGCTGGTAGATCGGCGCCATCCAGCCGGCGCCGGTCTTCGCGAGGTAGTCGTTCGTCGTGACGAGGTGCGCGCCTTTGCCGGCCAGCGCGTTCAGATACAGCGACGCGGAGGCGACGAGCGTCTTGCCCTCGCCGGTCTTCATCTCCGCGATGTGGCCCTTGTGGAGCGCCATCGCGCCCATGAGCTGGACGTCGAAGGGGCGCTGGCCGATGGTCCGTTGCGCTGCCTCGCGCACCGCCGCGAACGCCTCCGGCAGGATGTCGTCGAGCGTCTCGCCCTTCGCAAGGCGGTCGCGGAAATCCGACGTTCGCGCACGCAGCGCGTCGTCGGAGAGTGCCTTGGTTCCGGCTTCGAGTGCGTTGGCCTTCTCGACGACCTTCCTCAGTCGTCGGAGCTCACCCTCGTTGGAGTCGAAGAAACGCCCTAGTCCGCTCAAACTTCGATGCTAGGTCACCGGCAGCGGCATCTGTGACCCGGGCGGATTGAAGAGCGCGCCGACTGACTCGCCCTCGTGGATGCGCCTGATCGCCTCCGCGAAGAGCGGGCCGACCGTGAGGACGCGCACCTTGTCGTTGTTGCGCACCGACGGCGGCATCGGGCACGTATCCGTGGTGATGAGCTCGACGATGCCGCTCGCGGTGAGACGCTCCGCGGCGTTGTCGCTGAACACGCCGTGCGTGCACGCGGCCCAGATCTCATTGACGCCGCGCTCCTGAAGGACCTTGATGGTATTGAGCATCGTCGTGCCGCGGTCGATCTCGTCATCGATCACGATCGCGCGCTTGCGGTCGATGTCGCCGATCACGCCCACAATCTCGCTGCGGCCGCTGTTGTCGCGATGTGTCTTCTGCATGAACACGAGCGGGATATCGAGCATCTCCCCGATGCGACGCGCCTGGTTCGCGTAGCCGAGGTCCGGCACGATGAGCACGCACTGGTCCGGCGTGGGCTCGACGATCGTTCGCAGGTACTCCACCAGGAGGTTGCGCGCCGAGAGCTCGTCACCGGGAATGCTGAAGAATCCCTGGATCTGCATCTGGTGCATGTCCATGGTGAGGAAGCGATTCGCGCCGGCGACCGCGATGAGGTCGGCGAGGAGGCGCGCCGTGATCGGCACGCGTGGCTGGTCCTTCTTATCGCTGCGGCCGTAGGCGTAGTACGGCATGACGGCGGTGATGCGTCCAGCCGAAGCGCGCTTGAACGCGTCGAGCATGATGAGCAGCTCCATGATCGCGTCGCTGACCGACGTGCCGGTGAGCGACTGCACGACGAAGACGTCGTGCTCGCGCACGTTCTCGTTGACCTTCACGAAGATGTTGTCGTTCGCGAACTTGAACACTTCGGCGGCGCCGAGCGGGATCTCCAGGGCACGACAGATGTCGCGCGCGAAGGTGGGATGAGCGTTGCCGGTGTAGACGGACAGGCCCCCGTACACTGCTCCCCTCCCGCTGGTAGTTAGCAGGAGCGCCCCTGCAACGAAAGTATACGGACGATACCCTCCCCTCGTGAGCCCCGCGACAGGTCACCGCATCCGCTGGATCTTGGTGTGGCTTCTCGTCGCCGCGTGGTTCGTCGCGCTTGCGGTGAACGTCGCCGGCAACCTCGTGCACCTGCTGCTGCTCGGTGCGATCGGCATCCTCGTGTACGAGCTTCTGGTCGAGGACGCCACTTAGTCAGGTTCCGTCTAGCGCGCCGCGTGTACCCGTTCGCCCGCGAGGAATCGCTCGTGAGGCAGCGAAGCGGCCTCGATCATCGCCGCGGTCTTGTCGAGCGGCGCGAGCGGCCCATGTGTGTCCGACCCGACCGAGAACCTGGCCCCCATCCGTTTTGCGCGCTCGAGGAACTGGCGGTGCGGGACGCCGTACGCCTCGTTGACCTCGATCGCGACGTCGGCGTCGAGGCACAGCCGGATGAGCTGCTCCTGCCACTCCGCCGGATAGGCGCGCTCCGGGTCGCCGAGGGCGGCGAGCGGCGACATCGTGCCGTGACCGAGGATGTCGATCCCATCGCGCTCGAAGCCATGGCGCACGACCTCAAGCATGCGTTCGCGGATGCGGCGCGCGAGCGCGCCGTCGCCGAAGCGCTCGCGCTCGGAGAATGACGCGATCTTCCCTTTGAGAAAGGCGCCCGCCTCGTCGAACGGGATGCGCACGCCGTCGACCTCGAGCTGGTGCAGCGCCCCGATCATGTAATGGAGCGACGCGCGCGTCGTCGCTCGGAGCGGCGGCGCGACACCGAGGTCGTACTCGAGGCCCACCCGCAGTCCGAGCCGCGCGGCGTCGTCGAGATAGCGCAACACGTCGTCGTCGTCACGCATCTTCCCTGGCCACGGGAAGTGATCCGATATGCCGTGCGGCCGCACGGACACCGTGCTCGCGCGCCCCGCAAGCGAGACCGTTCCGTCGGAGCGCTCGGTGTGGATGTGGTGATCAAAAAGCCTAAGCACGAGCGACGAGCGGCTCAGGGGGAGGGGCCCCTGTCAGCGAGCCGCAGCGAGCGTGCGCGAGGAGCGAGTCCCACCAGCCGTGAGCGTGTCTCCGCGCCGTAGGCGCGAGATTGAGCAAGAGCCGCAGGGTCACGGCTCGGGATGGCCGGCCCACGCCGCTTCGACGAGCGTCCACAGCACGCCGGACACGAGGGTGTGTCCACCCAGCAGCAGTGGGAAGGGGGCGGCACGCGCAGCCGTGGTGAAGGCGCGCAGCTCGCCCTCCGCCAACGAGTCCGCACGGAAGAGGTCCGATGCGAAACGGTCCTGCGCGGAAGGCTGCCAGCCGAGATGCGCGAAGAGCACACGCGTGTCGAAGAGCATCCCGTCGCCGAGCTCCCCCAGGCGCGCAAAGAACGCCTCCGGGCCGATCTCGCGATAGAGGAAGCCGAGCGCGGTGCGCGCCTCGCCCGAGGTGTCTCGTCCAGCGGCCTGCATGCCCCGCTCTTCGGCGAGCATGCGCACCCGGCAGGCCGTCTGGGATTCGAGATACGACCACACCGGCGCACCGACACGACCCGCGACGATGAGCTCGCGCTCCGGTGTCGTCACGAGCCGCATGAGCGCGTCGATCCGCGCACCCAGCTCGCTGTCCCAGGTATCGAACGCCTGCAGCTGCGGCGGGCACGCCGGGTGGCGCTTCAGGACCGCCGCATCAGCTGGCGTATCGACGTCGAGGAGGGTCGCCGCGGAGCGTTCGAGCTGGCGTGACGAGAGGCCTCCCTGTTGGTGCAGCCGGCGCGGCAGAGGATTGTCGGTGGCCGGGAGATCGATGACGGTGAGAGCGGATGCGGGCGTAAAGGCGACGAGATCGGCTGAGTAGTAATTGTTCGAGAGCACCAACGCCTCGCCGGCGTCGATCTCCTCGCGGAGCCGCGTGAGCTCAGCCGTGCTCATGAGCGCACCTGCGCCCGCGCCGATCGTCGCCATCCGCTCGAGTCCGCGAGCGCGAGAGAGCGCGAGAAGCTCTTCGCCGAAGTGAAAGGGATCGGTACGCGGCGGGACGACATCCGCGCCCGCACCCCCGAACGCGGCACGCGCTTCGGCGTCGGCGCTCACGGCTAGCAGTGGCGCGAACCCGGCTTCGCCTGCGCGCATCAGGACCATCGCACCGATCGCGATCTTGATCGAATCGAGCCGCCGCTCGATCTCCGATGTGCCGCCGCGGCCGAAGAAGACGATGAACGCCGTCGTCACCGACGGGACGGTAACACCGACTCCACCCGCAGCAGGAAGAGCAGCGCGAGAGCGCTGAGCCCGGCCGCGACGATCACCTTGACGCCGCCCTCGGGCACGCTGCGCAGGACGAAGAGCCACTGCGGATCGCTCCAGTCCAGCAGGCGGCCCGGATCGACGTTGATGTTCGTCGGGTGCAGATCCCAGGTGTTCTGGTCGTAGACGAAGGCCGCGGCCTGGAAGATGAGGAGCGACCACGCGGCGCAGATCCCGAACACGACCCGCGCGGGCCGCCGCGCGAGGAGTCCGTGTCCGATCCCCCACGCGATCATCACGAACAGCGCCGGTGCGAGGTCGTCGAGGAAGCGCGGACCGAACACGCGCCCACCCCACCACTCGGCGTATGTCGAGTACAGGATGGCCGTCGCCGCCCAGGCGTACGCGAGCGAGAGCAGCCGCAGCTCGAGATGATCGCGACTGGGTTTCAGCAAAACGATCGTCGCGAAGGCGAAGAGGATGTAGGGCTCGTAGACGAACAGCCCGCGGCTCGGCGAGAGCAGGATCCCATACAGCCCGACGAGCGGTGAGGTGTCGAACGGCTTCGTGCCGTAACCCTGCTCGAGCGGGTTGCCGAAGGCGAGCGCGTTGTAGACGAGCAGCGGGACCACGCCGATCGCCGCGCCGATGATCGCGAAGACCGTCGCACGGATGCGCGCGGCCGGGACGAATGGGACGAGCAGCGCCGTCGTCTGACGCACGACTGTGCCGAAGCCGAGCGCCACGCCGGCGGCGAAGTCACGCCACAGCGAGACCGGTCGGGCGAGGAACACGAGCCACAGCGCGAGCGCGACCGTGAGATGCACGCCGGCGTGCTGCCACAGCGCCTGCGACGCGATGGTTCGCACGCTCGTCCCGAAGAAATAGAGCAAGACGAGCGCGAGCGACCAGCGCTCGCTCGCGAAGCGACGCATCACCGACCAGAGAAGGAGCGTGGCGATCACCTCGATCGTGGCGGCGGCGACGTGTCCGACCCGCACGAGGAGCCCGAGGTTCAGGGGATCCGCGCCCGCGAGCACGAACGGCAGGAAGAAGGGGAACCCGAGGAACGCCACGCCCGGCGGGAAGATCGAACACACATGGTCGTTCGGTCCCGGCGGCGGTGGGCCGCCCGGGCTGCGGGTCGCCTGCGAGGGCTCGGTCGCGGTCGACTCGCCGCAGGCGCGGAAGAAGTACGCCTCTGAGTCCAGCTTGTTGGTGAGCGCGCGGCCCGTCGTCGCGAGGGGGTCGCGCTCGGCGGGCCGGAACACGAACTCGTCGTAGTCGAGGTCGCCCTCCTGGACGACGGTCCAGGCAAAGAGTGCGTTCGGTAGGACGTCGGGGGACCAGATGTCATTCAGGTTCGCGAAGGCGAGGACGAACAGGAGCAGCCCACGCATCTGCCAGCGCGCGACGCCAACGTGCTCGTTCATGCGTCGAGCGCGACGACGTATGAGCGCACGACACGAGCGCCGGCCGCGCGCAGCGCACCCGTCGCCGCAGAGAGCGTCGCACCGGTCGTCGCGACGTCGTCCACCAAGGCAACGCGCGCTCCACGGAGCGCCCCCGCCTCGGCGACATACGCTCCGCGCAGGTTCTCGGCGCGCGCGGCGCGGTCGAGCGCGATCTGCGGCACTGCGGGGCGGATTCTGCGGAGCGGGACCCGCAGCGGTAAAGCGGTGCGCCGGGCGACCACGGCCGCGAGCAGCCAGGCCTGGTCGTAGCCGCGCGAGCGCGCGCGGTCGCGGTGAAGCACCGCGGGGACGACGACGTCGAGCGCGACCCCGGTGGCGAGATCGCCCGCGACACACGCCGCCACCAGCTCGCCAAGCTCGTTCGCCAGGGCGCGCTCGCCGCCGTACTTGAAGCGGTGGATGGCCTCGCGGAGCGCCCCCCCGTAGGTGCCCGCGGCGGTGACGCGCCCCTGGCGGACGGGCTCGCAGAGGTCGCGGCAAGCGAGGCACAGCCAGGTGCCGGCGGCGCCGCATCCGGCGCAGCGCGGCGCGAGGAGCAGGTCGAGCGCGGCGTCCGCGGCCGCTTTGGAGATCACGCGGGCTCGAAAATGAGTTCGTCGCCGACTTGCGTGCGCGTCTCGGACGCGGTGCCGGCGGGCAGCTCGACGACCTCCGCGGCTCCTCGGGCAACGATCGCGATGCGCCACGGAGGCAGCCGCTCGGCGACCCGCACGACTCGGCCGGCGCGGTCGACGAAGACGGCATCGATCGCGAAGCGCATGAAGAGCATGGTGATCGAGGACGTCTTCGTGATCCTCAGACCCTCGCCGACACTCAGGCTAGACCGCGGGAGCAGGCCGAGTCCGCGCGACAGGAACGAATCGGCCACACGGCAGTCCGAAGCGAGGACCGTGCCCTGGGTGGTGTTCCGGACGCGAAGGCGCGAGGCTCGGACCTAGATGGACGCGCAGGACGACATCGCGGAAAGAGCGGCGGGCGCCAGGATGACGATGAACAGCGACGGGAAGATGCAGCCGACCGTCGGAAGCATGATGAGGATCGGGGCGCGTGCGGCCTTCTGCTCCGCGCGCTGGCGGCGGTCCTGACGAAGCTGCTCCGATTGGAT
>JALYLT010000039.1 GCA_030774095.1 Chloroflexota bacterium | reverse complement strand
CGGCCGCTGTGGCTCGTCGGGATCCTCACTGTCCTTTCGCTCGGGGCGTACATCCCGATCTGGTACGGGCTGTCGTGGGCAGAGATGAAGCGCGAGTCGGGAGACACGAACATGTCGCCGCTCGCACACGCGCTCTCCATCTTCGTGCCGTTCTATGGGCTCTGGCAGGCGTACCGACACTTCGCGCTGCTCGACACGCTGCGGCGCAAGGTCGATCCCGAGCACGGGGTGGACGCGCTGACCGGCGCCATCGGCACCGGGATCTGGTGGCTGACGTTCACGCATTACTCGACCGACCCGATCTTCGTGGCGCTCGACGCGATCGAGCTCGCCGCCGGCACCGCGCTGATCGTCTACGGGCAGCACGCTCTGAACGGATACTGGCGTTCGCGTCCGGGTCCGGCGGTGGAGGAGCGCATGACCGAGTTCGACTGGCTCGCGGTGGGTGTCGTGGTGAGCTATGCGTTGCTCACATTCCTCGGCGTGCTCACGGCGCCGGCGCAATGAGTAGATGACGAACATCCTCGTCGTCGGCTCGCTCGCCTACGACGACGTCCAGACCCCCGTCGAGCGCCGGACCAACGTGCTCGGCGGGGCGGCGTCGTACTTCGCGATCGCCGCGGGCCTGTACGCGCCGGTGCGCCTGGTCGGCGTCATCGGTGACGACTTCCGCGAGGAGGACGTGCAGCGCCTACGCGCGCGTGGCATCGACCTCGCCGGTCTCGAGCGGCGGCGCGGTGGATCCTTCCGCTGGCTCGGCCGCTACGACTACGCGATGAACACGGCGGAGACGATCAACACCGACCTTGGCGTCTTCGCCGACTGGCAGCCGAAGGTGCCCGAGGCCTTCGCGGACAGCGAGTTCGTGTTCCTCGCGAATATCGATCCCGAGATCCAGCTCGCGACGCTGCGCAGCGTTCGTGCGCCAAAGGCCATCGCGCTCGACACCATGAACTACTGGATCGACCACAAGCGCGAGGCGCTGCTCGAGGTCATCTCCCACGTCGACATCGTCAGCGTCAACGAATCCGAAGCCCGGCAGCTCTGCGACACGGTCAGCGTCCCAAAGGCCGCGCGCGACATCCTCGCGCTCGGGCCACGTGCGGTGGTCGTGAAACGCGGCGAGTACGGCTCGGTGCTGTTCACGCGGACGTTCTCGTTCTGGTCCCCGGCGTTCCCGTTCGACGAGGTGACCGATCCGACCGGGGCGGGTGACAGCTTCGCCGGAGGCTTCCTGGGCCACCTCGCGGAATCCGGCTCGGTCGATGACCGCGCCCTGCGCCGTGCGACGCTCCACGGGACCGTGTGCGCCTCGTTCGCCGTCGAGAGCTTCAGCGTGGACGGTATCGAGTCGGCCACGCCGATGGACGTCGCCGCTCGCTACCGGGTGCTCCAGGACCTCGTCAAGGTCTAGGTCCAAGCAGGGAACCGGGCGCCGTGGGCGGTGTAAAGGGGTTAAGAACCGACTCCGTGGAGGGCCGGCCGACGGAGGATGCCGTACTGGTGGAACGCTCGAGAAACGGCGATCAAGACGCCTACGGCGAGCTCGTGACTCGCTACCAGGCGATCGCGGCGCGGACCGCGTACGTGATCACCGGGACGGCGGCTGACGCCGAGGATGTGGCCCAGGACGCCTTCGTGAAGGCCTACTACGCGCTCGACCGCTTTCGTTCGGGCGCCCCTTTCCGCCCTTGGCTGCTCCGGATCGTCGCGAACGAGGCCATCAACCGCCGCAAAGCGGCCGGCCGGCGACCGACGGTCGGACTCAGCGTCGCCCTGGACCGCGCCTCGGGCGACACGGCCCTGTCACCCGAGGCGTCGGCCCTCGCTCACGAGCGCCGCGAGGTCGTGTTGGAGGCGCTGCGGAAGATGCGCGAGGAGGACCGGCTCGTCATCGCGTACCGCTACTTCTTCGATCTCTCCGAGGTCGAGATGGCCGAGGCGCTCGGCGTGGCGCGCGGTACCGTGAAGTCGCGACTCTCGCGGGCGATCACGCGGCTGCGTGCCGAGATGGAAGGAGACCAGCTGCATGACGCGTGAGCGGATGTCCGAGCAGGAGCTCGACGCGACGCTTGCCGACCTCGGCGAGCGCCTCGCGTATCCGCGTCCAACGCGCCTGGCCGACGCCGTGCGCGCGCGTTTGCGCGAGCCGCGTGTTGGCCGCTGGTGGGACGTGCTGCGTTCGCCGCGTTACGCATTCGCGCCGATCTTCGCGACGCTCGCGGCGTTCGCGCTGGTCATCGTCCTGGCCGTCCCCGGCGCGCGCGCGGCGGCGAGCGACTTCCTGCACGCGTGGGGCATCGATATCTTCCGCGTGCCGGCCATCGCCACGCCGGCCGTCAGTCCTTTACCGCGGTCCGGACTCGGGGCGCTGACGACGCTCGACGACGCTCGCCTTCGGGCGGACTTCCCGGTGCGCGTACCGAGCGATCCGCGTCTGGGGACGCCCGATGAGGTCTACCGCGACCGGGCGGACACAACGGGGGCGCGCCAGCGGATCTCGCTGGTCTATGGCCAGCGCGCGGGCATCCCGATCTCGCATGAGCCCGGCGTCAGCGTGCTCGTCGTGGAGTTCCGCGGCACGTTCGATGAAGCGCTCATCGGAGGAAAAGGCGTGGGTCCGGACACCAAGATCGAAAGCCTCAGCGTCAACGGCAACCGCGGCCTCTGGCTCGAGGGCGCACCGCACCTGTTCTTCTATCGGGACGCGTCGGGGAACATCTCGACCGAGACCCTTCGCCTCGCGGGCAACACACTCATCTGGGAGCAGGAAGGCGTGACACTCCGTCTCGAGGCCCAAGTCTCGCGCGAGGACGCGCTCCGGATCGCGGCAACCTTCCGCTAGGGACCGGCGTCCGCCGCCGGCCCTCGACGCGTGACCCCTTTCGCCTGCGCCGACGTACAGGAGGGTGAGCGGTCACGCGGATTCGCGCCTGACGAAACCCGTCACTTGACAGGTGGAATCGACGAGAATCGAATGTGCCCGCCGGAGGGGCAATGGCTAGGAGGTGGACAACGCTGTGAGTCTTCTTTCGAAGTTCTCGCGCCGCGGGTTCCTCAAGTACGGATCGCTCTCGGGTCTTGCGGCTTTTGTGACGTCGTGCCTGTCGCAGAACGCGCCTACGACGTCGTCAGCGCCGACCGCGTCGGGCGCGGCCACGGAGGTCGCAACTCGCGCTGAGACGATCACTTGGAAGATCCAGTCCGGTTGGGCCGGCAACGACATTTTCCAGACGATGTTCCTCAACTGGAAGGCCAGCGTGGAGGAGATGTCCGGCGGTCGCATCAAGATCGACGCGCTGCCGGTCAACACGATCACCAACACGGCCGGGGCGATCGACGCCGTCCACGCGGGCACGCTCGATGGTGCGCATCACGTGCCGGCGTACTACTACGGCAAGGACCACGCCGTGAGCCTCATGGGCACCGGCCCGATGATGGGCATGAGCGGCCAGATGTGGCTCTCCTGGTATTACTACGGGGGCGGCCAGGCGCTCTACGAGCAGCTCGTCCAGGGCAAGCTCAAGCTGAACGTGAAGTCCTTCTTCCACATGCCGATGCAGAACCAGCCACTGGGATGGTTCAAGGAAGAGATCAAGGGCCCGGATGACTTCAAGGGAATGAAGTTCCGCACCGTCGGTCTCGCGACCGGCATCTATCAGTTCGCCGGCGCGAGCGTGATCTCGGTCGCGGGCGCCGAGGTCGCGTCATCTCTGGACCGCGGCGTCATCGACGCCGCCGAGTTCAACAACACGACGTCGGACACGGCGTACGGCCTACCCGACGTCCGCAAGATCCTGATGACGCAGTCGTATCACCAGCCGAGCGAGATCCTTGAGCTCACGCTGAACAAGACGAAGTACGAGTCAATGCCAAAGGACCTGCAGTCGATCATGCGTTGGTCGACGGTCGCCGCCTCCGCGGACGGCGAATGGCTGCAGCTGTTCAAGAACTCCGACGACTACGCGAAGCTGCTCGCGCGCGGCATCAAGTTCATCGTGGCGCCGCAGTCCGTGCGCGACAACCAGCTCAAGGCGTGGGAATCGGTGGTCGCCGCCGAGTCGAAGGACAACCCGGAGTTCGTTGCGATCCTCAAGTCGCAGCGGGCGTGGGCGGAGCGCATCTTCCCGTGGGCTGACACGATCAACATCCGCACGCCCGACCCGGTGTCCTACGCCGCAAGGCCGAAGGTGTAGCCGCCAGCCCGAGCATCGGAGCTATCCCCACGGGGTCCTGGGGAAACCCAGGGCCTCGTGGTATGTAAGACATAGGAGTGGGGATGCAGACCTGGCTGTTCCGGATCGACCGCTTCAGTCAATGGAGCGGGAAGGCGATCTCGTGGCTGGTGCTCCTCAGCACCATCCTCATCAGCTACGACGTCCTCATGCGGTATCTCTCGAAGCCACTGGCGACGGGACCATTCGGTGAATTCATCCGCTCGATCTGGTTTACCTACAACTACTCGTACGACATGGCCTATTACCTCTACGCCACGCTGTTCATGATCGGGGGCGCTTACGCGCTGTCGCGTGCGCAGCACGTACGAGGCGACATCTTTTACCGGAAGTGGTCCGTGAAGACGCAGGCGAAGGTGGATCTCTTCCTCTACATCTTCGCGTTCTTCCCGGGGATCCTCGCCATGGTCTCGGTCGGCGCGCAGTGGGCTGCGTACTCGTGGTCCATCCACGAGCGAGCCTTCACCTCCGCAGCGGCGCCGCCGATCTACCCGCTCAAGACCGTCATACCGATAGCGGCGCTGCTCATGGCGATCCAAGGCGTCGCCGAGACGATCCGCTCCTTCATCGCGGCGCGGACCGGCGTGTGGCCGCCGCGACTATCAGACGTCGAGGAGACCGAGACGATCCTGGCGCAGCAGAGCGAGGTCTAGCGCGTGAGTCCCGAACAGCTCGGCATCGCCATGATCGCGCTGATGGTCCTGGCGATCCTGATCGGCTTTCCGACCGCTTTCACGCTCATGGCGCTCGGCATCACGTTCGGTTTCCTGGGTCTCGGATTCCTCGTGTTCGATCTCGCCGTTCAGCGCGTGTTCTTTGTGATGCAGAACGATGTGCTCGTCGCCATCCCGCTCTTCCTATTCATGGGCTACATCATCGAAAGAGCGGGGATCCTCGACGAGCTGTTCCATGCGGTCAACGTCATGTTCGGCTGGCTACCGGGATCGCTGGCGGTCGCGACTCTCGCGACGGGCACGATCTTCGCGACGGCGACGGGCATCGTCGGAGCGGCGGTGACGCTGCTCGGTCTCCTCGCCTTCCCCGCGATGCTTAAGGCCGGATACAACAAGCAATTCGCCGCCGGCACCGTCACGGCGTCTGGCACGCTCGGGATCCTCATCCCGCCGAGCGTGCTGCTGATCCTCTACGGCTTCGTCGCCGGCGTATCGGTGCCGCGCCTTTACGCGGGCGCCTTCCTGCCCGGCTTCATGCTTTCGTCCCTCTACCTCGGGTACATCGTCATCCGCGCCAAGCTCCGTCCGCAGGACGCGCCGATGCTCACCAAGGAGCAGCGCGAGCAGCTGACCGGTCCGGACAAGATCCGTCTGGTCCTTCGCGGGTTCGTGCCGATCGTGTCGCTCATCCTCTTCGTGCTCGGCGCGATCTTCTTCGGACTGGCGACACCGTCGGAAGGCGCCGCGCTCGGCGCCCTCGGCGGCATCATCCTTGCCGCGGCGCACCGGCGCCTCAGTTTTTCGATGATCCGCGAGTCCGTCTTCCTCACGGTGCGGACAGCGTCGATGGTGGGCTGGCTTCTCGTCGGATCGAGCATCTTCGCGGCGGTCTTCGCCCGCCTCGGCGGCGCGCAGATCATCGGCGAGTTCATCTTCGGCCTGAAGCTGTCGCCCGAGGTCTTCTTCTGGGTAGTCCAGATCCTCATCTTCGTCCTCGGCTGGCCGCTCGAGTGGACGGAGATCACGATCATCTTCATGCCGCTCTTCCTGCCGCTCCTGGCGACGTACCACCAGCAGTACCCAGACAACATCGCCACCGATGCCTTCTTCTTCGGCATCATGGCCGCGCTCAACCAGCAGACCTCGTTCCTGTCTCCGCCGGTCGCGATGTCGGCGTACTACCTGAGGGGCGTCGCGAGCAAGATGATCACGCTCAACGAGATCTTCTCGGGCATGTACCCGTTCCTGGTCATCCAGGTTGCCTCGATGGGCATCCTGTGGCTCGTGCCGTGGCTGGCGTATGGGCCCGCGACGGCGATCTTTGGGCCGAGCTTCCGCTAGAGCCGCGGCACATCGCTGAACGTCCGTTCCAGAAATCGCCGTAGCTCGGCACGCTGCTGAGCCGCGCCCGCCGCGAAGATCGCGGCCAGGAGCACGGCTCCGACCAGTGCGATCACTACCTCCTCGACGCCGATCTCCGTTCTCGGGGGTTGTGTCGCGATTCCGGCGGCGACAAGGGCATAAAGCCCGAAGAAGACGCCAATGATGATCTTCCTGATTCGCGGCAGCACGAGCCGGACCTCCAGCCGCGAGCCACCGCGACGACCTCGGATCGTTCCGAGCCCATGGATGGCGCGCCCCTGCCGCTCCCAGACCTCGAACGTGTCGTCGCGTACGAAGCCGACGAATTCGTTCTCTGTCTTGAGGACCCCGAAGGCGCGCCTCTTAGGACGATTGATCGCGGCATCTATCTTCGCCGTCGCGCCAGCAGGCGCGATGGCGAGGTCGAGCGACCATTCATGTGACATGGAGACACAGAGACTAATCACGACCGTCGGAGCCGACGAACGATGAATCGATGCGATCAAGTAGGGATGTAGTCGCGACGAGCGGCCAACTTCGAACCTATACTTTTCCTTGTTCGTCGCGACGGGGTGTAGCGCAGCTTGGTAGCGCGTTGCGTTCGGGACGCAAAGGCCGAGAGTTCAAATCTCTCCACCCCGACACGGCCGGCGACAGACACCTTAACTCGTGAGAACATCCGTTCTATCATCTGGTGCGGGTGTCAATGGACGAGTTGCCGCCACAGACCGCCGCATTACAGCGCTGCTCTGTTTGCGGGGTGTTGAAGCCGGTGGGCGAGTTCCACCGCCGCGGTGACGGCTACCAGTTGTGGTGCAAATCGTGCCGTCGTTCACACGACGCGGCCTACTACGCCAGCACCCGCGACCTTCCTTGGGTTCAGCGTCGTGAACGTCAGCAGCGACTCATCGCGCGGATGCGCGAGCTCAAACTCGAGCCCTGTCTCGATTGCGGAGGACGCTTTCATCCGGTCGCCATGACCTTCGATCATCGACCCGGCACCACGAAAGTGAATGATTTCGCGACGCTCGCGCGGCGCGGCTGCACCGGTCTGTTCGAGCGGGAGCTCACGAAATGCGATCTCGTTTGCGCGAACTGTCATGCGGTCCGGACGTATTTGCGGCGAGAAGAGGAACGAGCGCGACAAGCTGCGGCAGCGCGTGCCCTGATTTCGGAACCGGAGGCGCTATACGCGAGCGCGGCGTAGTTAGGCTCAGACCCGCGTTAGACGAGCGGATCCTTGGTCTCGACCGGTTCGGCCTTCGTGTCGTGGTACTCCATGATCTGCGCGCGGACGCGCTCGCGTAGCTGCGCCCACCAACTGACGTCGTCGGACGGCGGCCAGGTGTGCAGCTGGTCAGGCTGTGCCACGACGGAAACGATCACGGTCCACTTATCCGAGTCGCTGAGCTGGAGTCGAAGGCGCGCGAGCTGCTTCGTCTTGTCGGTCGGCTTGAGCCACTTCGGTGACGTCATGACGACGGTGGACGCCGTGCCGCGTCCGCCGCGCGAGTCGCCCCAGCCGTCCACGGATGCTTCCGGGTAGAGACCCCGGTGTCGCAGTGTCGGCAGGAGCTGCTCGAGCATCGCGCGCGCATCGCGCTGGAACCCATTGAGGATCCGGGTCGCCTCTTCGTCGGCCAGCCGCGTCACGGCCACAGAGGCGGCTTTCGTTCGCGTTCGGCGCGCGCGGGCACCTCGGTCTCGCCCAGTGCCGCGGCGACAAGCTCGCCGCACGCGAGGCACGCGCCGGCGGGAGCCAGACCCACGGCAGCCTGCATCCTGATCCTCAGGTCCCGACGGTCGTAAGAGTGCCCGCAGAGCATCGCCTGTCCGTCGGCGATGATCGGTGGGCGCGTGGCGTGGACGCTTCCATCTCGGGCCGTGATCCAGACGAAGGTCGGATTGATGGCGTACCTCGCTTTAGCTTGGGCAGCACCCTTGCACCCGCGCAATGCGGAGGCACATGGGAGGGTCTACCTCAGTGTGTCATGGAAGCATCCGTCGCTGGTTACGCTTTCGTCATTCGCCGAGCCGCGGGGGATTTGCGGTTGGGTCCGTGGACGCGTTGGTGCGCGACGCCGTGGATAGAGCGCCGCCGTATGGTCGTCTGGCTACGGGAGCCAGGACGTTGTTCGCGGCTCTGTCTGAGGTTGAATGTCGAACTGCGTCTGAGTCCGACACCTCGCTGTTTGAGCCCCAGGCGCGTCCATTCCGCGCCGATCGCCAACGGTCTTCGAGGATCTGACTCACGACCGCATGCGGTGTGAACTGCGTGATCGCCGGATCACTTCCCCGTCGAAGAATGTTGGTGGCCGCTACCGCGTCGGCCGAGCCGGTGTAGCCACAGGTGCCACACAAGAACTTGTCGCCGTTGCGGTTGTTCGCTGACGCAAACCAGCAACCAGGACAGGTCTGACTCGTATACGCCGCGCTAACGACCTTAAGCTCAACACCGTTGAGCTCGGCCTTGTACGTGAGACGCTCGTGGAGGTATCCCTTTAGCCAGCGCGAAAGGCGCCGATTGAGCGAACGCGGCGTGGGCCGTCCGCGAAACCGAAGGTCCTCGATCACAAGCGAGGAGACGTGCCTGTGTTCCCGAAACAGTCGATTTAGCGCCGTGTCGACCTGCCGCCTCAGCGAGGCGCGGTCGCGTGCAGCGGCCCTTTTGGATCGAGCGGCATGAAGGTTGTGTCGACGAAGACGTCGAGCCTTCACCGGCGCGGTGTTCCTAAGGGAGCGCTCGTACGAGGCAAGCCGTCGGCGGCCACGGAGCCGGACTTCGGCGCACCGCGTCACGTTGTCGATCAAATCGCTGGCTGCTATCCCGTAACCGACCGCCTCCTCCGGTTCGCCACTCGTCACCGTAACGAGAGTCTTGTATCCCTTGTCCAGTCCCGCGCTGACTCCGCCCGAAGGTTCGCGAGGTGGTTGGTGAATAACAACGTGGAAGACGACTCGCTCCTTGATCTCGAGGCGCAGGTTCGGTCGACTGGCAGCTAGACCGGTCCTTGACTGGAACTCGTCAACACCGCGGCCCGTGAGCGGGATCTTGATCCGCCGGCCAGCTGTGAGGCCTGTCACAGCGATCCAGGCGCCCTTGAAGTATTTGTCATTTGTTCGAAGGAATGGCCGATACAGGTTGCAGTCCAGGTCGAACCATGCGCGATTGCTCGCCTTTGGCATCTGTCCGCGTGCGTCGAGGACGTGCTGTCGGACGCGCCGGGCAAGGGCGTCGCCGGCCTTGGTTTGCCGACTCATCCCGCCGAGACAGAATCCCAACTTACTCGGCGACTTCAACAACCGGAGAGCAGCGGCCGTCTCCTCGGGATTCAAGCGTTCGTCGGACAGGACTTTTTGCCTGGCCGTCGCGATGGCACTACCCCAACGCGCCCGAAGCATTCCGAGCGCCGACTCCATGCAGACCTTGTTCTGATGTGGGCTTAGATCTGTTGCCGCCCAGCCCCGTGCACGCCGCTCCTCGACGAGCCCGTTAGGCGGCGCGACGACGCGATCGAAATACTCTGGCGACCAGTACTCGCGCATATACGTGTCCCGCGCGCGGGCCATGCGTCGGGCGAGCTCTAGCAGTTCAAGACGCTTTCGTTTGGTCAGCATCGGACTGGAATAGCGCCGAACCACTTTGGGGATGGGTCGCTTCGGCGAAGTCGTTTGTCGCACGCTGACATCTAGACATAATTGCGATGTCGTGACAAGGGCTACCGATACTTGGGTTGAATCCAGCGCGAGATAATCACATGCGCAACCGGGGCTGTAGCTCAGCGGACAGAGCAGGGCCGTCCTAAGGCCTTGGCCGTGGGTTCGATTCCCACCAGCCCCTCCGACGGTCGATGGCTAGTGGCGGGCCCTAGATCCTCTCTAACGCCACGACCGGGATCTTGCGCGTCGTCTTCTTCTCGTACTCCGCGAACGCGGGCATCTTCGCGGCATGTTGGTCGTAGAGGCGGCGGCGCTCGGGCTCAGTAGCGACGGTCGCGTGGGCCCGGAACCTTTCCGGGCCGAGCTCGACGGTCACGTCGGGATGCGCGCGGAGGTTGTGATACCAGGCCGGGCTAGTCGGAGCGCCACCTTTCGACGCGATGACCACCAAGCGGTCGCCGTCGCGCGAGTAAGCGAGGGGACTGGTGCGCTCGTCGCCGGTCTTGGCGCCTTTCGTGGTGAGGAGCAAGAGCGAGCGGCCGGCGAACGGTCCGCTCGTGATCTCACCGTTGTGGGTGCGAAAGTCGTCGATCACCCGCTCGTTGAAGCTCTTCGGGCGCGCGTCTGCCATCGCTGGCAGAACGCGCTTGGGAGGGGGTGGAATTCCCGGTCAGTTGAGATTCGCGCGGGGCGGCCGCGAGGCGAAGACCTGTGCCGCGTCAGCGGCGTCGGCCACCCGGTAGAAACGGCCCTGGTTGTCGGCGACGATGCGGGTCCGACGGCCGGAGTCCTCCAAGCGCGTCGGCTTCCATTCGTATTGCACGAGCGCCTCGATGAGGTAATTCGGCTCGCGGCGCGCATCGAGGTCGGTCACGAGATCGATCGGTGGCTCCTCAACGGTGAATCCGTATCCGCCGTCCGCGAGGAGCACAGGCACGCCACTCACCGCGGTGACCAGGCCGTCACGGTCGACGATGCGCACCCGCGACGGTCGATGGAGCGTGACGCCGGTCTCGAGCTCGAGCGTCGCCTTGCTTTCGTCGATATGGAGCGCCCACCGGAACGGAACATGACTTGGGTCCGGTCCGTCGAACAGAGCGTCCGGCGCCGAGACCGTCACGGGCTGCGGGTAATGCGCGACCTGCTCGCGCAGCTCGAAGACCTGGCGCTCCAGCTTCTTGACGTAGCGCTCCCGCTCGCGGGAACGCTCCATGAGGGCGTCGGCTGTGCCTTCGGCGCGCTCGGCGTCGCGCTTGAGCTTCACGACGTCGCTGACTGCCCACTCGAACTGTTTGATCACGCTCTGGACGCGCGAGTCGGCGTCCTCCGACAGCGAGGTCAGCTCCCGGACGTGGGCTGCGCCGCGGTTGCGACGAGCGGCCTGGAAGCTGACCCACGCGCACGCGATACCAGCGAGGAGTCCGCTCACCGCGCCGACACCGAACCAGCGCTCGCTCCCTGCGCCCATCGCGGTGATGACCACCGCCGCGGTCACGACGACCGCCCAGGGAAGGAGATCGGTGCGCTGCTTGACGGGGCTCGCGGGCCCTTCGCTCTTGGGGTGCGGCGCGTTGCACAGGGAGCATTCGTCCGAACTGGCGGACGGACGCTCGGTGCGCAAAGCGATCACATTCATCCCAACACCCCGGAATGAATCTGGCGGCAGCGCCTGTTTGTGCCATCACCCCCGTGGGGGACCGATGCTCCCCCCGGACGCCGCTGATAGGTGTGTGACACTTTTCACGTGACGACGGGTCCCTCCACCGAGCGCACTCGGCTCGCGCACTCTCTCGTGCTCCTCCTTCCGGCTGTGCTTTTTGGCCTCCTCGTCAGCGTGCAGTGGCGGACGCAGTCGGAACGGAACGAGCTGACGGCCCGGTACAACACGCCGCTCCTCGACGCGGCCAAGACGCTGCAGAGGGAGCAAGACACCCTCAAGATGCAGCTCGCCGGCCTGCGCGCCGAGCTCGATCAGATCCAGAACAACGCATCGACGCAGAGCGGCGCCGCGAAGGACCTACAGGCGCGCATCGACGACCTGAAGATGGTGGCCGGCTTGAACGAGCGCACCGGCGACGGCGTCCTCATCACGCTCGACGACGCGCGCGGCGCCGCGGCGGCGAAGGACATCGAGAAGTCGATCTGTCACAACACCGATCTCACGGACATCGTCAACCAGGCGTGGCGCGGCGGCGCCGAAGCGATCGCCATCAACGACGAGCGCATCGTCGGGTCCTCGAGCATCTACTGCGTCGGGTCCACGATCATGGTGAACGGAACGCTCATGTCGCCGCCGTTCTCTGTCGTCGTCATCGGGCCGCAGAACGAGCTGCTCGCGACCTATGACGATCCAACGCAGCTGCGAGACATCAAGCAGCGCCGTGACATCTACGGTCTTGGCTTCCGCGTGAGCCGCGCGACCAGCCTGCGCCTCCCGCCGTACCGCGGCGCGCTCAACGTGCGGTACGCGACGCCAAGATGAAACCGATCAGATGAGATCGAACGCCGGCGTCATCTCCGTCACGGCGGTCGCCCTGTTCCTGGGCGTGCTCGCGGTCACGCAGATCGCAGCGCAGGACGTGTATTCGCGCAG
>JALYLT010000038.1 GCA_030774095.1 Chloroflexota bacterium | reverse complement strand
GACGTGGACCGTGCGCGTGATGTCGGAGCAATACCACTCGCGCGTGCCGCCGAAATCGAGCACGACGGTGTCGCCGCGCGCGATGCGGCGGTCTCCGGTCTCGTGATGAGGCGACGCGCCGTTCGGTCCCGAGCCGACGATCGTGAACGTGACCTCGTCATGTCCCTCGTCCCGCAGGAGCGCGGCAAGCTCCACACCGATCTCGTGCTCGGTCCGGCCGGCGAACTCGCGTTCGAGGATGCGGGGGAACGCGCGATCCGCCGCAGCGGAGACCGCGCGTAGTGCCTCGCGTTCGTACGCGTCCTTACGCATACGCAGTCCGCGCATGACAACTGATGCGAGCTGGAAGCCGCGACCGCGGATCGCGGTCTGCAGGCGTAGCACGAACAACGACCACATCTGGTCCGCGACGGCGACGTCGCCTTTCGCGGTCACGAGGCTTGCGACAAGCGCGTAGGGATCCTCCGTTTCGCCCCAGGTCCGCTGCGGGAGGTCGGGTGCTGCGACTTTCGCCCGCGGGGACTCCAGCTCCGGCACGACCAGCGTCGCGCCGCCGTCCGCGCTCACGACAAGACAGGTGAGGCGCTCGCTGGAAAAAATGCGGTAGCCCGCGAGGTATGCGAGGTCCGAGCTGGGGGAGAGAAGCAGCGCGGCGATTCCGCGGGCGCGCAGCGCTTCGCTCGCTCGCTCACGGCGTGACTGGTACGTCAGGCGTTCGGCGGGCATCTAGTCTCGTCGGAGTATGCCCGTGAACCGCTGGGTGCCCGCCGCGAGCGTCCTCGCACTCTGCATCGGCCTCATCCTGATCGTGGGACTGCGACCAGCGGCGCCTGCGGCCGTCCTGCCGCCGGCGGTGGCGGCGGTCACGACATCGCCGGCGCCAAGCCGGACCGGCAGTCCCGTCGCGAGCGTGCCGACCGTCACCCCGACGCCGGCCATCCCCGACGGTTATCGGATCAAGATCGCGCGCCTCGCGATCGAGCGCGACGCGGTACGACAGAAGACTCCCGAGAACGTCGCGCTGCATCTGCCGGGCAGCGCGATACCTGGCGACGGCAGCAACACCTATCTCTACGCGCACGCGCGGCGCGGCATGTTCCTCACGCTGTGGAGCGCACGTGTGGGCGACGAGGTCATCGTCATCACGCCCACGGGGCGCGAGCTCCGCTACCTCGTCAGCGAGGTGCACCCGCGCGTGGAGCCGACCGACGTCTCATGGGTCGCGCAGACCACAGTGGAGCGCCTGACCCTGCAGACGTCGACCGGCCCGAATCCCGACGACCCGCGCTTCGTCGTCATCGCATTACCGGCCTGAGTCGCTGCGCATGGCGAGAAAGGCCACCAGGCGACCGAGCGCTCGTCTCGCACGGCATGTCGCCCGCGTAACGATGTGTCAACAGCAGGGACACAGGCTGGAACCGCACGTGCATAGGCCCGCAGCCAGTGGGGCGGGTGAGCGTTCAGACGATACGACCGCGCGTCGTGCCGGGTCGCGACGAGTGGTTCCTTGCGCCTTTCATCGCGCGGACCGGTGTCGCCGTGTTCGGCATCTCGCTGCTGGTGCCGATGCTCGCCTCCGGGATGGTCGCGCACCCGAGTCCACAGGTGATCGTCGTCGCAGCGGTGAACGATCAGGTGACGACCGATTACGAACTCCCGCGGCTACCAGAACCGGTAGCACGTTCGCGCGCCGTCGCTCCCACACCCGAGGCCACCGCGGCGCCCGACGCCGCGAGCGGCAGCGTCGTCACGGCCTCGTGGTACGGGCCGGGCTTCTACGAAAACCGGCTGCCGTGCTGGCCGTGGCTCGCGGCGAACGGGCTGCCCATCCAGTTCCAGCCGGATACCTGGGGCGTGGCGCACAAGTCGCTGCCCTGCGGAACGATGGTCACGCTGTCGCACGGCGCCAACACGGTGACCGTGCCCGTCGTCGATCGCGGGCCGTACATCGCGGGGCGTGAGTTCGACCTGTCGCCGCGCGTGAAGGCCGAGCTCGGCTGCACCGACTTGTGCACGGTAGTGATGCAGATCCGGTAGCCAACGTCCGCTTGTCGCCCGCCTACCTGGCGTTTCCGCATGCGCCTGATGGGTCGCTCGTCGTCCGACCTTACGAGCGATGGCATGGGATTTGCAGCCTGCCTCGCTACCCAGCAGGGGAGCCACGGGGCCCCCGGCAGGCAACGAAGGGAGACCACGGATGACGCGGAACAAGGGCGCCATGACCGTCGCGGAAGCAGGCCGCCGAGGCGGAGCCACCACAGCGCAGCGACACGGCCCGGAGTTCTACGAGCAGATCGGCAAGAAGGGTGGCCGCACGACGGCGCAGCGCCACGGCTCCGAGTTCTACGAGCAGATCGGTAAGCAGGGTGGTCAGAAGGTCAAGGAGCTCTACGGTCCGCGCTTCTACGGTCGCATCGGGAAGATCGGCGGCGACGCCGTCTCCGAGAAATACGGACACCAGCACTTCGAGGAGATCGGCAAGAAGGGCGGACAGAAGGTCGCTGAGTTGATCGCTCGCGGCCGGCAAGCGGGCGAGTAAGCGTCAAAACACGGATTGAGTCCGCGTTGAAATGAACGAGCCGACTCCCGCGCCATTCCCACCGTTGACACGACGGTTGCGAATCGTATCGTCCCGAACTGTACGCGAGCGTGACGAAAGATCGCCCTCGTGTACCGAGATGCGGACGGAAGAGCGCCGCATCCGAGCGAGGGAGAAGAAGGCGTTGGACGGCGGCACGATCAACTCGGACACACCCCTGGTCGCGGTCGAGTGGGAGGACATCACCGCCTACTCGCGCACGGCGATCCCCGAAGACTTCGAGCCGTACCGGCTACGCAAGCTCACCTGCGGGATGCTCTGGAAGGACACGACCGAGTACGTCGTGATCGTGGGTGACTACGACATGACCAACGAGGGCAAGGACTACCGTCACAACGACTTCCACATCATCCCCCGCGGCGTCATCCGCAAGCTGACCTACCTGACCGACGCCGGCTCCTTGGTCTCGCTCCAGATCGAGTCCGAGTCCGCCTAGCACCGCCCGCCAGCTCGCAGCCACTTCGCCGTAAGTTCTCGGCCCCGCGCGGCTTTGCCGCCCGGGGCCGTGCCTTATCAAAGGCCCGGGGCCGTGCCTTATTTAACGGAACGCGAACGGCAGTTCGCGGGTAATGGAACAAAGGAACGCCCTGGCACCGTTCTTGGGGTGTTTCCGGGTGGAGGTCTTTTGTGGCCGTTCGTGCTGAGCTTTACTGCTATTTCTGTGGACATGGGCTCGGGGAGGTCCTGGTGCCGACCCGTGCCCGTCGTCCGTCTCTCGCGCAGCTGCGGACCGCCTATGCGACCGTCGGCCGTGAGGCCCCGGTCTGGGACGAGTCCGATCAGCCGCTCTGCCCGCGCTGTGGTGGACAGCTCTTCCTCGAGCGCTTCGAGCACGAGGTGATCCGCTCCCACGAGCGCCGGGCGCTGAAGCGGGCCAGCTGAGCTAGTCGCCGGCCGCGCAAGCCGCGGCCGCTCGTTCCTCCGTGGATGTCCGCGGACCGGCGTTCCTCGCTGTCGGCGCGTTCGTCGGGTGGTCCGTCTCGCGGCGGGTCCTCTTAGAGCGTTCGCGAACCGACTTCGCGCTCACGGACCGCCAGATCGAGGTCCTGTGGCTCGTCGCACGAGGGCTGACGACGAAAGAGATCGCGCGACGCGAGGGGATCAGTCCTCACTCGGTGAGCACGCACATCCGCCGCGCCTGCCGCACGCTCGGCGTCCCAACGCGCGCCGCCGCCGCGGCGATCGTGTGGCGCGGGACCGATCAGCTCGCGGTGCCGGCGAGACCGAGGCGATCGGCGACGTCGCTCATGGCGGCGATGACCTCGCTCGTGAGCTCCTCGAACGGGATCGCCATATCCTCCGCGCCCCTCAGCATCATCTCGCGGCTCACGGCCCGCGCGAAGGCTTTGTCCTTCATCTTCTTGCGCACCGATCCCGCGTCGACGTCTCGCACCGCTTTGGATGGGCGCACGAGCGTCACCGCAGTGACAAACCCGCAGAGCTCGTCGACCGCGTAGAGCGTTTTCTCCATCGGCGTCACGCGGGGGATCCCGGTGTGATCGCCGTGCGACTGGATCGCGTGCACGATCGGCCCGGGAACGCCGGCCTGCTCGAGGATCGGCTTGCCGTTCTGCGGATGGCCCGTGGGATCGCGCTCGTAGTCGAAATCGTGGAGCAGACCGGTGATGGCCCAGGTCTCCTCGTTCTCGTCGAGCTTGCGCGCGAAGTGGCGCATCGCCGCCTCGACCGCAAGTCCGTGCTTCCGCAGGCTGTCGCCCTTTGTGTATTCGCAGAGCAGCTCCCAGGCTTCATCGCGGGTCATCGCCGCACCTCCCCGGTCTTAGCACTTAGCGATGCTAGGCTCGGTCGCGCGTGACCGGTTGCGGGTGCCTGCTCCTCATCGCGGCGCTCGTCGGGCTCATCGTCCTCATGATCTTCGGCTCGACCGATGCGGGTGAGCCCATCGAGAGCGCGGTCGCGCTGCTCCTCGTGCTGTGGCTAGCCGAGCGGGTGGCGCTCGTGCCAGGGCGTCGCGCGCTCGTACGCCCGCGCGACGCGTAGCAGAAGCCCCTCGCGCCACGGCCCCGCCGCGAGCTGGAGCCCGATCGGCAGGCCGGTCCGCGTGAAGCCGCACGGGATCGAGATGGCGGGAAGCCCGGTGAGGTTGAAGGGCAGCGTGTTCGCTGTCAGGCGCGCTGCGGCCGCGACCGCGTCCTGCCCATCGCGCGGCGGCGCGGCGATCAGCGTCGTCGGCGACAGGATCACGTCGTGCTCACGCAGGACCGCGAGCCACTCGCGCCTCAGCTCGTCACGGTCGCGCCGCGCCTGCGCGTAGTCCACTCCGGTAAAGGTCTGGCCCGTGCGGAGGCGCGTGAGGACGTCGGCGCCGATGTCCGCGGCGCGCTCACGCAGATGCTCGCGGTGATAGGCGGCGGCGTCGGTGAGGAGGATCGCTCGCTGCGCGGCGAGCAGGTCGACACGCGGCAGCGCCTTCTCGATCACGGACGCGCCGACGGACGCGATGACGCGCGCGGCCTCGCGGACCGCGGCGTCGACCTCGGGATCGATGTCGTCGAAGAAATGGTTGGTCGGGATGACCACGCGGACGCCCGACGCGCCTTCCTCGATGCCCGCCGCGTAGTCCTCGGTCGGGACGTCCGCCGACGACGGATCGAGCGGATCGTACCCGGCGACTGCGTTCAGCCCGAGCGCGAGGTCACCCACCGTGCGCGCGAGCGGTCCGGAGTGATCGAGCGTCCACGCGAGCGGGACCACGCCGCGCAGGCTCACGCGGCCGTACGTCGGCTTCAGTCCCGCGACGCCGCAGAGCGAGGCGGGAATGCGGATCGATCCACCGGTGTCGCTGCCGGGAGAGACGTAGCAGAAGCCCGACGCCACGGCGATCGCGCTGCCGCCGCTGGAGCCACCGGGAATACGTGAGGTATCCCAGGGATTGCACGCCGGACCGAAGTGCGGGTTCTGATTCGTGACGCCGAGCGCCCACTCGTGCAGGTTGAGCTTGCCCAGGAACACGACGCCTGCCGCGCGCAGCTTTTCGACGACGGCCGAGTCCCGCTCTGGGACTCGGTCGACGAAGATGCGCGACCCGCCCGTCGTACGCACGCCAGCGGTGTCGTACAGGTCCTTCAGCGCGACGGGGATCCCGTGCAGCGGGCCGCGATCGACGCCGTTCGCGAGGTCCGCGTCGGCGCGCTTCGCTTCCGCGAGCGCGGTCTCGGCCGTGAGGGTGATGAACGCGCCGAGCTCGCGGTCGTGGCGGGCGATGCGATCGAGGCACGCGCGTACGAGATCGACGGATGAGGCTCGACGAGAATGGACGAGCGCCGAGGCGGCCTGCAGCGGCAACAGCGCGACGTCACTCACGGCGGTGAATGGTATGAGCGCCGTCACCGTATCGTGCTTGTCATGGACGACCGCTCCTTCATGCGCTTCGGTGGCCTCGCGGCGATCCTGCTGGCGCTGACGTCGTGGGCCGCTGTCCTCACGTACGCGACGCTCGCGCAGCCCGCCGCCGACGCGCAGCTCAATGAGCTCACGAACATTTTTCTGGGCCGCCAGATCTTCCAGTTCCTCTACGCGCTCATTGCCTTCTGGGCCCTCTTCGCCATCGTGGCCGTCTACTACCGGATGCGCTCCGCGGGAGAAGCGTGGTCGTTCTTCGCGACGCTCATCGGCGTCGCGGCGTCGGTCGGCACGATGGTCGCGGCGATGTACGTCGTCGCGAACATGAGGCTGAACCCGCCGCTCGCGAGTGTCTCGCCGACGAATCCTCTGGGCGTGCTGTCGTTCGGTCTGACCGGCCTGTGGTTCCTCATCGCGAACCTCTTGCTCTGGCGGACGACGACGCCACGCGTTCTCGTGCTGCTGGGCTTCGTCGCGGCGGCGGATCTCTTCGCGGGCTTCGTCGCTGGACTGTCCGAGAACGCCGGCTTCGTCTATGTGGCTTCGCTCATCGCGGGAGCGATCGGCGGTCCGATCTACTGGCTCTGGCTCGGGCGGCTACTACGCCGCGACGCCTGAGGCGTGGCGTTGCTCGCGCGGCTGGTTCTGCTTGCGGTGGGGATCATCGTCGCGTTCGTGATCGCACGCGGATGCGTACCGTCACGCGTCGTCTTTCCCTCGCCGAGTCCGTCCGTCGTTCCGAGCAGCGTGGCACCGACCCGTTCCGTCACCATCACCCCACTGCCGACCGTGACAGCCACGGTGACGGCAACAGCGACGCCGCAGTCCACCTTCACGCTGAAGGTGACGGATGCCGAGCTCACGAAAGCCGCGGCATCGTCGTTCCCGCAGACAGTGAGTGGCGTGACGGTACGCGATCCCGTGGTCCGGACAACAACGAGCAGCGTCCGTTTGACGGCGTCGGCCGCCGTGTTCTTCGGCACGACGGAGTTCGTCATGATCGGCACCCCTTACGCGAGCGGCGGTCGCGTCGCCGTGCGGGTCGACTCCATCACCCTCGGTGGTCTCGGGCTACCAGACGCGGTGCGCGCGTCGACCGCGGCCGCGGTCGAGAGCGCCATTGGCCAGCTCGTGCCAGCCTCGGTGAACGTGCAGCGGGTCTCGCTGGGCGAGGGGACCATCACCATCGAGGGCGTCACGCAGCGCTAACGCCCGAGCGGGTCGACGATCCTTCCGAAGAGCTTCACTTCCCAGTGGACATGCGGACCCGTCGTCACACCCGTCATGCCGATGAGTGCGATCGGTTGACCGCGCACGACGCGCTGTCCGACGTTCACCAGCGCGCTCGAGGTGTGGTAGTAGCAGCTCTCCAGACCGCCGACATGCGCGACGCACACGCCGTTGCCGCCGAAGCTCTCCCATCTGACCTTGGTGACGGTCCCGCCATCGGAGGCGACCACGATCGAGCCGACAGGCGCCGCAACATCGACGCCGGTGTGCGAATACTGGAGGAACTGCGCGACGTCTCCCGGGACCGGCCGGAGGAATCGCAGCTCGTCGTTCTCGATGAGGCCGAGCCGCGCCTCGGCATCCGGATCGCCGCTGACATTCCACTCTTCATCGGACCAGGTGCCGCAGCGATAGAGCTCAAGACGTGTCGTGTCGAGTCGCTCGCGGCTCACACCTGTGAAGTAGCGGCCGTTGGGACTGAAGACGCGGGCGCCGACGAGATTCGGGAGCATCGCGGTCGGCTGGTACTGCGGCGCGCCCCACACGGTGAACGTCTCGAACCGGTCGCCGGCCGGGACCGTGGACGACATCCGTCCGACGAGAAGTGAGCGGCCGTCCGCCGTCCACGTCGCGATCGGACCACTGAACCGGCTGAGCGGCGTGCTCTCCTTCGCGCCATCAGGTCCGATCAGCTCGAGCCTGTTGGGGTATCGCACCAGGAGCGTGCTACCCGCCGGCGACCACTCCGTGTATGTCGCGCCCGGCGCGTCGATGGGGTCGAGCGCGGCCGTCGCGGTCTTTCCGATATATCGCTCGATCGTCCCGTCATACGAGTAGCGCGTCAGCGTGAAAAGGGTGCCATCGGCGCTGAAATAGACGTCATCGAGCGGGTACGCGGGCTCGAAGTCCTTGTCGAACCGCGCGACCGTCCGCGTCTCGCCGTTCGCCCATTCGCGGATGTCCCGCTTGTAGATGTACAGGAGCTTGTCGCCGACCCAGCGCACCTCGGGGATCGACATCAGGAGCTTTGCCTCGACCTTTCCGGCGCGGACCACGCGCAGGTCTTCGTCGCGCGGCCAGTACGACAGATACGTCCCCGTGCCTGACCACTCGGGCCGTATCCCGAAACCGACGGGCGACAACGCCCCGGTGCGGAGGTCGATGGTGTAGACGACCTCCTCCTCTTTCCAGCCGACGGGAGAGGTGGTCGAGGGAATGCGCTGACCCGCGGTGACCGCGAGCCGCTTGCTGTCGGGCGACCACTTCGCTTCGATGACGTTCTGGATGAGAGGGATATCGACTCGACCGGTGCAGTTGAGCCCGGGTTCCCATGCGCCGGCCGGATCGTCGGGAAGCTGTGCGGCGAGACGCGGTTCGGCAGGCATCCATGCGCCCAGTACGAGTGAAAGGACCGCGAGGGCCAGCTTCGCTCTCATCGTTCGAAATTCTAGGAGTGGGGCCGCATGCGCCGAGCGTACTCTCGGCCAATGCAACGACATCGAGACGGAGATATCGACGATCTCGTTCGCAACACCATCATCTGGATGGTCGTCGTGATCTGGCTTGTCTGGGGCTACATCGTCCAGGATCCTCCGGGCGACGCATACACGGACATGGTGCGCGGCGCGTTCACCGTCGTTCTCGCGATCGTGATCCCGCTCGTCTCCGTGATCCTGCTCATCGCGTGGGTCAGCGAACTGCGCCATCGCTCGGGCTAAGTCGCGGTGTCGTATCAACGAAAACGGTGGGCCGGCTCCGCGCGGGGAGTTTCGCCCGCTTAGCGCACACGCCGCATCGGCGGATTCCTCCGCGAATACCGTGGGCGTGCATGGACTGCTCGCTTGACCGTCGTACGCTCATGCGGCGGCTCTTCGTATCGGTCGTGTACGCCCCCTGTTGACGCTGTCCGCTTCCCGCATGCAGGCTTCGCGGCGGTGGGAAAGACATCGCTTCGGGATCGCTTGGGCATGTCCGTGATCGGTGGCGCGCTCGTCGTCGCGGCGTTCGTGCCGATCGACGGCGGTCCGTCGATAGCGGACGCGCGCGCCGGGTTCGAGACGGCGGCGCTCCGAGCGAGCGCGATCGCGCGCGGTGAGTCACTCGGCGCGAGCAGCGATGCGTCGGCCGCGATCGAGACGAGCTCCATCGTTTCGTATGTCGGCTACCCGGACGGCCCGGCGAGTCCCGGCGAAACGGTCACGATCCCGGTCGCGCTGCGTAATCGCGACAGCGCGACCTGGCCGGCGACAGGCGAGCGCGCGGTGAAGCTCTCATATCACCTGTACGACTCCGCCGGCCGCGTCGTCGCGTGGGATGGTCTGCGGTCGGCCCTGATCGAAGACCTTCCGTCGGGCGGCGGTGACGTCATCGCGATGACCCTCATCGCTCCGGCGCTGACCGGCACGTACACGGTGAAACCGGACCTGGTGCGCGATGGGCTCGGTTGGTTCTCATCTGGTGGGGCCGCGCCGGGATCGTTCGCACTAAAGGTCACGACGGATCTCGACGCGGGTTATGGAACGACGACCGCTCCCGCCGCGATCGTCCCTGGCGGCCAGGTCCCGGTCGAAGTGCATGTCACCAACACCGGACTCCAGAGCTGGCGCTCGGGTGGCGACGCGCCGGTTCGCCTCGGTTACCACTGGCTCGATGGCAGTGGCAACGCGGTGGTCTGGGATGGCGCACGGGTCCCGCTGGCGCGTGATGTCGCGCCTGGTGGCGACGCGGCATTCAGCCTGAACATCCGTGCGCCGGATCACGACGGCGACTACGCGCTCGTGTGGGACATGGTCCAGGACGGCGGCATCGGCTGGTTCTCTGGCCACGCGGTGCCGGCGAAGAGCGAGGTCATCGCGGTCTGGCAGGGCGTGACGTTCTACGGCAAGGGTTGGGGTCACGGCATCGGGCTCTCGCAGTGGGGCGCTCAGGGGTGGGCCGAGGGTGCCGTGGGACCGCGCCTCACCGGTGAGCAGATCGTCGCGAAGTACTTCCCCGGAGCGCGCCTCGCGAGCCAGCCGATCACGCAGCCCTTCCGCGTGCTTCTGTCGGCTCCTTCGACAGGCTGCGTCGGACGGACGATCGCGAGCGTCGCGCGCATGCAGTCCGCTGGCGGCATGCGACTCGTGAACAATTCGGATCCGACGATCGTCTACACCGAGACCGCACCCGGCCAGCCGCTGCGGTTCTGGAACGACGGCGGATCGCTCGTCGTCCGGAACGAGGTCTCACACGAGATCGTCTTCGCTGCCGCCGACACGCTCATGCTCGTGCCGAAGCAGTTCTGGGATCCGATCTACATCGACCAGAAGGATCTCGGGTACCGAGGCAGTCTGCGTATCGGTCTGCGCGAGGGTGGCAACCTGCAGGTCGTGAACTTCGTCTCGTCCGATGACTACATGCGCGGCGCGCTGCCGGGCGAGATGCCGTCCCACTGGGAGTTCGAGGCCCTGCGGGCGCAGGCGATCGCGGCGCGCACATACGCCGCGTGGCGGCAGTCGACGGCGGGCGATCGGACCTGGGACGTGCGAGACGACACCGCGGACCAGTGCTACGGCGGCGACGGCTTCGAGAGTCCGCGGACGAGCGCCGCGGTGGACGCGACCGCGTCACTCATCCTTACCTACGACGGAAAGCCGATCCGCGCGCTGTATTCATCGGCGAGCGGCGGCATCAGCGAGAACGTCGGCTGCGTCCTCGACGCGGAGAGGGTCGGCGGCAGCTGGCAGTGCGCGCAGGGTTGGCCATATCTGCAGGTCACCGAGGACCCGGCCGAGACCGCGGCCTATGACAAGCGCGGCGCGATGCCGCACACCCTATGGTCGCAGTGGTACAGCGGCGACGCCATCCGCAAGGAGATCATCGTCGACTACGGCGTCGACATCGGCGGCTTCGTCTCCATCCAATTCAACGAGAGCCCTGGCGGCCGACCGATCTCGGTGCTCGTCCGTGGCACCGCCGCCTCGGTGGACCTCAAGGGCGACAGGTTCCTCCGCACCACCCTGGGCCTGAAGAGCACGCTGGTCCACACGACGCCTTTCTAACCACACCCGGCGCCCCAGGCGGCTTGGTCGCTCGCCCAGTTGATTAAGAAGTGGCTAAGAGCGCAATCCTCGGACCGCATACTCGGTATTAGTCGTATGACGAACTCTGCGCGCCGCGGTCCGGTGCTGGCGCTCGCGACGGCGCTGGTCTTTGCCGCGTGCGGAGCGCTCGGTGGCTCAGGCGCGAACGCGACGCTGTGCCCGCCCGCCGCGCTCGAGCCGGTGACGGTCGAGGTGAAGACGTCCACACCCGTGACGTACGCCGTGCTGATCGATCGCGCGTACACCGGTGATTCGAAGCGGTCGCCGTCCTATCCATGGCCGCAGCTTCCACGCACCGCCCTCGAGACCGTCGCGGCAGCGTTGCCGATGCTCGAACTGCGGCCCGGCGACGCCGTCTTGGGCGCCTGGATAAGCCACAACTCGAACGACACGAACGAGATCTTCCTGCCGTTCAGCCAGGTGCGGCGGGCGCCAACTCCCGATCTCCCGGCCGCGCCGACGCCGCCGAAGCTTCCGGTCAACAAGCTCGAGTGCAACGAGTACGCGGCCAGCGTGAAGACATTCAACGAGACCGCGAAGGCGTGGCGGGCGAAGGTCACCGACCTCCAGCAGCGCGCCGTCGATGAGGATCAGCGCAACGTGGCTTCCTTCATCACCGCGACGACCGCGGCGATCCGCGGCGCGGCGCCTGTGCAGGACACGGTCGGGACCGACATCTTCGGCAGCCTCGCCATGGCATCCGGCGTCTTCACGGCGAATCCTGGCATGCACAAGCTCCTGCTCTTCTCGGATATGACCGACACGATCGGCAACCCCGTCCGTCCGGATCTTGGGCAGAGCGATGTTGTCGTCGCGCTGTACCACCGCGATGACGCCAGCGATCAGGGCAAGGGACAGAAGGACTGGGAGGCCACGTTCAAGGCGCTCGGCGCTCGCGCTCCGGTCTTCCTCGCATGGGCCGCGACGACCGCGGACAAGCTCGCGGAGCAGTTGAAGGGAAGTGCGCGATGACGCTCACCGACATCCTCGACCTCTTGCAGCCAATCCTGGATCGCTGGCAGCTGGTGCTCCTCGCGCTGGTCCTCGTGACGCTTCTCGGCAACCCCGCTCGGAATCTCGTTGGTGCGCTGGCCGTCGTGCTGCGCGTGCCGGCGCAGTTCACGCGCACGGATATCGATCCCGCACTCCGCCGCGTCGCGCCATCGGCACCGAATCGTTTCCTGCGGAGTCTGCGCGGTTACTTCGGGCCGGTGCTCGATCGGCCGGCGCGGGCGCTCGGCCGCTCGATCGTCGCGCTGTTCGCGACCGCGACGCGCGCGCCAAGCTGGCCGGTAAGGCCGATCACGGACGCGATCGTCGGCCTCGTGAGCCCGCTCGTGGATCAGGCCGCGACGCACGCAGAGA
>JALYLT010000037.1 GCA_030774095.1 Chloroflexota bacterium | reverse complement strand
CGCCTTCGTATGGACTGCCGGCGAGCAGGAGTTCTATCAGCAGAAGGGTCTGCTCCACGAGCCGCAGCGCTGCCCGGACTGCCGCAAGAAGGCGAAGGCCGAGCGAGCAGCCGCGAGAGCCGCCAACATGCACGACGTCATCTGCAGCAACTGCGGCAAAGCGGCGCAGGTGCCGTTCGAGCCGCGCACCGACCGACCCGTGTACTGCTCGGAGTGCTTCGAGGCACGTCGCAACGCTCCGCCGCCCGCCGCCGCGCCGCCCGCCTGACGCTTAGATCGCAGCACTCGCGCTAGCCTCGGGTCATGCGTAGGTTCCTCGCCGGGGTGCTCATCGGCATCCTGCTCAGCGTCGGCACCGCCCTCACCGCATTCCTTTCCGTCGGCAGCTGGCTCGCCGTCGAAGATCCGCTGGGCAAGGTCGACGCGATCGTTGCGATCTCCGGCGATAGCGGCGCGCGTGCCGACACCGCGGTCACGCTGTGGAAGGCCGGTTGGGCACCGGTCATCGTGTTCTCGGGCGCGGCGGTCGACCCGGGATCGGTGAGCTCGGGTGAGATCATGCGTCGCGAGGCGCTCCGCCAAGGCGTCCCGGAGAGCGCGACGCTCGTGGAGCCCGCATCGGCGACCACCGAAGAGAACGCCGACGAGGTCGCGAAACTGATGGCCCAGCGCAAGCTGCACTCGGCGATCCTTGTCACGAGCCCTTACCACCAGCGTCGCGCGGCCTTCGAATTCCATCGCGCGTTCGAGCCGCGCGGGCTCGTCTTCCAGAACTATCCGGCGCGCGACCCTGAGTGGAACGCGTTCCTGTGGTGGAGACAGGAGCCCGTTCGTTCGCGAACCCTGCTCGAGCTGGTGAAGCTCGGAGCGGTATACCTGAGTCAGACGCGGTGACGGCGGCGCGCGTATCGTCTTAATACGTGCCAGTGACCGCCGTCGTCGGGGCCCAATGGGGCGACGAGGGTAAGGGCAAGATCACGGACCTCCTGGCGCAGGAGGCGGACGTGGTCATCCGCTTCCAGGGCGGCAACAACGCCGGTCACACCGTCGTCAATCAGCACGGCACGTTCAAGCTGCATCTCGTGCCGTCGGGCATCTTCAATCCGAACGCGCTCTGTATCGTCGGGCCGGGCACGGTCGTGAATCTTCAGGTGCTCTGCGAGGAGCTCGCGAATCTCGAGCGGAGCGGCATCAAGACTGACAACCTTCGCGTCGCGGACCGCGCGCATCTCCTGATGCCCTGGCATGTCGCGATCGATCGCCTCGACGAGCGCGAGCGCGGCCGGCAAAAACTGGGCACGACGGGTCAGGGCGTGGGTCCCGCGTACGCGGATAAGGTGTCGCGTCACGGGATCCAGGTCTACGAAGTGCGCGACGAGCGCCGCTTCCGCCAGCGCGTCGCGCACGAGCTCGAGCGCCAGAAGAAGGTCCTGGAGCGCTACGGAGACGCGCCGCTCGACGCGAAGGTCGTCGCGGATGAGGTGCTCGCAGCCGCCGCGACGCTCGGCGAGCGCATCGTCGACACGCTCCCGCTCGTCGAGCGCGCGCTTCAGACCGACGCGCGCATCCTTTTAGAAGGACAGCTCGGCGCGATGCGCGACCTCGACTGGGGCATCTATCCGTACGTCACCTCCTCCAATCCGCTCGCCGGCGGCGCGGCCGTGGGCGCGGGCATCCCGCCGCGGTACATCACGAAGGTGATCGGCGTCGTGAAGGCGTACTCGACCGCGGTCGGCGAGGGTCCGTTCCCGACGGAGATGGCCGGCGGCGAGGGCGACGCGCTGCGCGAGCGGGCCAATGAGTACGGGGCGACGACCGGCCGTCCGCGGCGCGTCGGCTGGTTCGATGCGGTCGCGGCGCGTCATGCGCATCGCCTCAACGCCTTCACCGAGCTCGCGGTGACGAAGCTCGACGTGCTCGGCGCGTACAAAGAGATCCCGTTCTGCGTCGGTTACGAGGTCGACGGCGCGATGACCACGGATATGCCCCCGACCGCGGTGCTCGAGCGCGCGGTGCCCCACTACGAGAAGCTCGCCGGATGGTGCGATCCGCTCACCGGTGTCGCTGACCGCGCCCACCTGCCCGCCGCGGCGCGCGCCTATCTATCGCGTATCGAGGCGACGGTCGGCGCGCCCGTTGGGATGGTCGGCATCGGACCCGAGCGCAGCGCAACGCTGCTCTAGAATCCGCGCTCGATGACCAACCTCCTGGACATTGCCTTCCCGCATCGGACGAGGCGCAGCTTCGGTGCGGCATCGTTCGCGCTGATCTTCCTGATCCTGCTCGGCGAGATCGAGCTCCTGGTGTTCGTCGCGCTTGCGGTCGTCGCGCACCGCCTCGACCTGTTCACGGAGCTGCAGCCCGTGATCCTCCCCGGCGCGTGTCTGGTCGCGCTGTCGGCGGCGGGCGTCTTCTGGTGGCGCGCGCGTTCGTGGACCAAGCAGCGCATCGAGATGCTCAACCTCTGGGCCCAGGGCGGCACCGCGTACGGCGAGCGTCTCGCGAAGTCCCGGCAGCAGCGGTAGCGCCGGCCCGCGGATGTGCGGGTCCTACTATCGCCACGCTTGACCTCCCGCGATCCATCTGTGCCGGCACCGCGTCAGCTCAGCACCAGAAGACAGCTGTTGATCCGTACGCTGGCCACTGGCGCGGCGGTCGCCGGCGCAGGTGCTTTGGCGGCGTGCGCACAACAGGGCGGCGCGGCGCAGGGCGCCGCTAAGGAGCTGCCGCCACCCGAAACGACGTCCGTGCGGATCGTGAACCCGGCGCCGTGCGACCCGGGAATGTGGCTCGCGAAGGACTACCTCCTCGAGGAGGGCTTCACCGACGTCCGCTTTGTGGCGACGCCTTTTACTTCGAGGGACTGGATGACTAAGGGCCTCGCGGACTTCGCTTTGTCTCATCCTGAGTTCGCCGTCGGCAATATCGATGCGGGCTTGCCGCTCGTCGTGCTCACGGGACTGCACTCGGGATGTCTCGAGCTGTGGGTCGGCGATGGCATCACGAACGTGCGCGATCTCCGTGGCAAGAGGATTTCCGTGCGCGCCAAGGACATCTCAGATCTGTTCTACGCGTTCTTCGCGACGCTGCTCGGCTACGTCGGCATCGATCCGCTGAAGGACGTGCAGTTCGTCGAGGGTGGTGACAATCCGGGGATGATCAGCGCCTTCGCGGAGGGACGCGCGGACGCAGTCCTCGCCGGCGGAGCGCAGGGTCCTCTACTGCGCCGGTTCCCGAAACCGCCGGGCCACGTGATACTCGAGACGATGACAGACAAGCCCTGGTCTACGTACTTCTGCTGCAGCCTCGTCGCTAATCGCGACTGGGCCCGGCAGAACCCGATCGCGACCAAGCGCTTCACTCGTGCGCTCCTCCGGGCCACCGACGCGGCCGCGAAGGACATGCCACGTGCCTCTCGCGATGCCGCCGCGACCGGCATCGGCTTCGACGAATCGATCGTGGCCGAGACGATGGCGATGTGCACCTACAACTGGCGTGAACTCGAACCCGAGGAGACGCTGCGCTTCTTTGGACTGCGGCTCGCCGACGTGAAGCTGATCAAGAGCACCCCACAGCAGCTCCTCGCGCTGGGTACAGATTTCACCTATATGCGCCAGCTCCGGAGCGAGTTGAAGTCGTAAGGCCGCTGGACCCTGTCGTCCGCGGGATCGCGCGCCTTCCCGTGCCGATCCGGACGAAGCTCCTCACTGCGCTCGGCGTGCTTGCCGCGCTGCTCATCGCCCTCGGCGTGATCGGTTTGGTCGCGCTCAGTCAGGCGAATGCCCGCGCCGAGCGGCTTGTCGACCTCCAGCGCCGCACCGCGGCGTTCAGCGACCTGCGGCTCGAGACGACGAGCCAGCTGTTCGCACTCGCTAAGGCGTTCGCGGCACCCGAGCCACGCATCATCGACGTGGCGATCCGACAGGTCGTGCTCACGGGTTACAGCATCGATCGGCTCCAATTCGTCGCCACCGAGGAGACCGACTTGGTCGCTCGCGTGGCCGTCGCGCACGCCGATTTCGCGGTCGCCACGACGCGCACACTCGACCTCCTGAGCGCCGGCCGGACCCTAGATGCGCAACGGGCGCAAGCGACCGAAGCGGCGCCGCTCGCTGACCGCCTCGAGCGCCTCACCGACGAGCTCGTCAACCGTGCCGACGCCGAGGTCGCCCAGAGCGTCAGCGACACCCGCGACGCGTACGCACGCTCGCAGGTCATCGTGCTTGCCTTCGCCGGTGCGAGCCTTGTCCTCGCGCTGGTGCTCGGCTTCGCCATCGCCCTTTCGATCATCGGCCCGCTCCGCGCGATTGGCGCCCGGGTCGAGCGCATCGCTGAAGGCGATTTCAGTGGGCAGCTCCAAGTCGAGAACCGCGACGAGCTGGGAACGCTCGCGGCCAACGTCGACCGCATGAGCGACCAGCTGGGCGTCTTGTATGACCAGCTGGAGACGCGTGCGGCCGACGACGAGCGGTTGCGGCTCGCGCGCGACCTGCACGACCTGCTGGGTCATGGCCTGTCACTCATCACCATCAAGAGCCAGCTCGCACGTCGCCTGCTCGCGCCGGGCGACAGCTCGCGCGCCGCGAACGAGATCGCGGACATCGAGCGCGTCGCGCGCGAGTCGCTCCAGGATGTGCGCCACGCGGTCGATGGCTACCGCCAGCCGACCTTCACCTCGGCGCTCGCCGGCGCGCGGGCGGCGCTCGCCGCCGCGGGGATTGACAGCACGATCGACGTCAGCGCGGACTCTTTGCCGAGCGCCGTCGACGTGACCCTCGCGTGGGCCGTTCGCGAAGGGGTCACCAATGTGATCCGGCATAGCGGGGCTGCCACGTGCTCCATCCGTCTCACGCAAGAAGACCGGAAGGCAAGTCTCGAGATCACGGACAACGGGGCGCCGTCAGCGATGAACAAGCCCGGTAATGGCCTGCGCGGTCTGCAGGAGCGGGCAGCGGCACGTGGCGGTCACGCGGACGCCGGACCGCTGCCGCAGGGCGGCTTCCGCGTGCACGTGTCGGTCCCGCTGTGAGGACGGCGTGATCCGCGTCATGCTCGCGGAGGATCAGGCGATGGTCCGCGGGGCCCTGAAGGCGCTGCTCACTTTGGAGGACGACATCACCGTCGTAGCAGACGTCGGCCGGGGTGATCAGGTCGTGGAAGCTGCGATCGCGTCGCGCCCCGATGTCGCCCTTCTCGACGTCGAGATGCCGGGCATCGACGGACTCGCGGCGGCACGAGCGCTGCGTGACGCGCTGCCCTCGTGTCGCTCGCTCATCCTGACGACGTTCGCCCGGCCAGGGCTCGTGCGGCGGGCGATCGAGAGCGGGGCCCATGGGTACCTCTTGAAGGACGCACCGGATTACGAGCTCGCGCGCGCGATCCGCCGCTGCGCCGCCGGCGAGTCCGTCTTCGAGCCTGCGCTCGCGATCGAAGCGCTCGCCGAAGGCGCGAGTCCGCTCTCGGCTCGAGAGTGCGAGGTGCTTGCGGAGTCGGCGCGCGGCGGCGCTATCGCCGACGTCGCCACTGCGCTGTCACTCTCCGAAGGAACCGTGCGCAACCATCTTTCGGCCGCGATCCAGAAGCTGAATGCGCGGAACCGCGCCGACGCCGCCCGCATCGCCCGCGAAAAGGGTTGGCTTTGACGCTTCGGGCATGACAGATGTGACCCTGAGATAGGGACGGGCGTGACTTCCGCGGAAGCCTCTCTATCCCGAAGGTGCACGAAGAGAAAACGCACCTCGGGGAAGACAAGTAGACATGCCCCGGAGGGTCATAGGAGGCTTCAATGGTCACGAGACGTGAAGTGCTGCGTCGGGGCATGGGCGCCGCAGCCGCGCTGACGGCAGCACCGATCCTGGCGGCCTGCGCGCCCGGCAGCGCGCCCGTTCCGACAGCGACAGCGGCAGCGACGTTGGCCGCGACCGCGAGCCCGCTGCCGCCGCCGGAGACAACGGCGATCGGCCTCGCGGGTGATCCGTGCGACCCCGCGATCTTTGGGGCCGAGCGCTATCTCCGCGAGGAGGGCTTCACCGATATCCAGTTCACCGACATGCCCGGCAACGCAGCGATCGTCGCGGGGAAGGCCCAGATCGGAAGGGGATTCCCGACGGGGTTCTTCAGCCTCGTCGAGGGCGGCAGCCCGAAGGTGGTCTCGCTCGGAGGGCTCCACCCGGGATGCGTGGAGATCTGGGCGCAGCCGGGCATCGCATCGCTAAAGGACCTCAAGGGACGCAGCATCACCGTGACCGCGAAGACGCTCGCGAACGCGCCGTACAGCTACATCGCGATGACGCTCCTACAGGCCGGGATCGACCCGAAGGACGTGAACTGGGTCGTCCAGGCCGACGCCGACATGCTGAAGCTCTACCTCGACGGAAAGAACGATGCGGTGTTCGTCGCCGCGGCCGCAGTGCCGGCGCTAATGAAGAACCCCGCGAACAAGGGTCAGATGATCCACTCGCAAGCGATGGAGGAGCCCTGGAAGAGCACAAACTGCTGCTTCATCATCGTGAGCGAGCCGTGGTATCGGGCGAACCCGATCGCGGCGAAGCGTGCGCTGCGTGCGATCTACCGCACGGCGGACGCGCTCCCTGCCGACCGCGCCGACGCCGCGAAGCTCGCGACGGACAAGGGCCTCTACGGTGGTGTCTCCGCGTACGCGAACGTGCGCGAGGCGGCGAACATGGTGCCGCTCGATTGGCGCTCCTACGACGTCGAGAAGGCCATCCGTTTCTACGCGCCGCTGCTCACGAACGTGGGCGTGCTCAAGGCGAGCACCGACGACCTGCTGAAGACCGTCGACCTCAAGATCTTCAAAGAGCTCTCGACCGAACTGAAGAAGTAGAAGGAGTCCGCCATGCGTTCCACGCGACGTGTTCTCACCGTGTTCGCGGTAGTCGCCGCGATGACCGTCCTGTCAGGCCCCTCGGCATCAGCCGCCGAGACGAAGACCCTGAACGCGCTGAAGGACTGCGGGTCCTTCCCGACCCCACCGGTCTGCGTCATCACGGACTCGAACCTCAAGATCCTGCGAGGCGCCGCGGTGACCTACACGGCCCTGGTGTTCTACGCCGACCATCTGACGAGTCCGGTGACTCTCCAGGCGACCGACAAGAGGGAAAGCACCGCAACCGGCCAGTGCACCTTCTACTTCGCCGGACCGACGAAGGGCAACGGACACTGCGAATACTGGAGCGGAACCGGTAAATTGGCCGGCTTCAATGCCGCGATCATCGTCGGCACGACCACCATCGTCCAGAGCGACGGGGTCGGATTCGTGAACTCGCTGACAGGCACGTACTGGTTCGATCGCCAGGACAACGACGACAACGACGGCAACGACGACTAAGGCTGGTCGACTCGACTGCAGCTCTGACCGGGCTGCAGTCGAGTCACGTACACTCCGTCCCACGTGAGCCGCGTGGGGGAGCGTTTCACCAAGGAAGGTCTCACATTCGACGACGTCCTCCTCATCCCAGCCCGTGGCGACGTTCTCCCCACCCAGGTCTCGACCAAGGCGCAGCTCACCAAGAGCATCACGCTCCAGATCCCCATCCTCTCCGCCGCTATGGATACCGTCACGGAGTCGCGAATGGCGATCGCGCTCGCGCGGCTCGGCGGGCTCGGGGTCATCCACCGCAATCTCCCGATCGCGGATCAGGTCCGCGAGGTGCAGCTCGCGAAGGACGCCGGCGTGCTCGTCGCGGCGGCTGTGGGTGTGTCCGGCGACGCTGACGAACGCGCCGCCGCGCTCGTCGCCGCGGGCGTCGACGTGATCGTGGTCGACGTTGCGCATGGGCACTCTGCCGGCGTGATCCGCATGGTCGAGAAGGTCAAGGCACGGCATCGCGTCCAGGTGATCGCCGGCAACGTCGTGACCGCGGAGGGCACCGAAGAGCTCATCGCCGCGGGTGCCGACAGCGTGAAGGTGGGCGTGGGCCCGGGCGCGATCTGCACTACGCGTGTCGTGGCCGGTGCGGGCATGCCGCAGATCACCGCGATCTTCGACTGCGCCGAGGCCGCCGACCGCCACGGCATCCCGATCATCGCGGACGGCGGGATCCAGCAGTCCGGTGATATCGCGAAAGCGATCGGCGCCGGCGCGTCGACCGTGATGCTCGGCGGTCTTCTCGCGGGCGTCGACGAATCGCCCGGCGACGTGACGGAGACACCGGAGGGGCGCTTCAAGTCGTACCGCGGCATGGGCTCGATGGGCGCGATGCAAGCGCGCGCCGGGACGAAGACCAGCGCGTCGCGCGACCGCTACGACCAGCAGGATGTCGGAGAGTTCTCCAAGCTCGTTCCGGAAGGCGTCGAGGGTCACGTCAAATGCGTGGGCTCACTCGAGCCCTTCCTGCATCAGCTCGTCGGCGGCATGCGCGCGGGTATGAAGTACGTCGGCGCCGCGACGATCGAGGATCTGCGCACGAAGTCCACATTCGTCCGCATCTCGGGCGCGGGGCTGCGCGAGTCGCACCCGCATGACATCAGCATCACGGTCGAGCCACCTAACTACCGAATCAAGTTGTGATCGCGAGCTTCGCGGTCGAGCGCGACCTCGCTAAGCGCGCGCTGGACACGGCCCGAACCCGCGGAGCAACGTACACCGACGTCCGCTTCGTCCGCCGCGACGAGGAGAACGCGCTGGTGAAGAACGGGCGCCTCGATGCTGTGGACCGCAGTGATTCGTTCGGCTTCGGAGTGCGCGCGATCGCGGACGGTGCGTGGGGCTTCGCCGCGTCGCAGGTCGTGACCGCACAGGAGGCCGACCGCGTCGCGGCGCTCGCGGTCGAGATCGCGAAGGCGTCGGCTGTGACGAAGAAGCGTGACGCGACGCTCGCGCCGGTCGAACCGGTGCAGGCGACGTACGAGACGCCCGTTGACCTCGATCCCTTCGCGATGTCGTTCGACGACCGCGTCAAGCTGCTCATGAACGCCGACGCGCGCATGCGCGAGCGGAAGGGACTGCGCACGACGCGCGCGACGTACGCGGTCTGGCGGGAGGACAAGCTGTTCCTCTCGAGCGAGGGCGCTGACATCGCGCAGCGCATCACCGAGGTCGGCGGGGGCATCGCGGCGGAGGCCGTCGGGAACGGCGAGCTGCAGATCCGCTCCTACCCCGACGGGTTGCGCTACCAGAACGGCGGCGGGTGGGAGGTCCTGACGCGCTGGGATCTCATCGGCAACGCCGAGCGCGTAGCTGACGAAGCCGTCGCGCTCTTGTCCGCGAAGCCGTGCCCGCAGGACGCGATCACGACCGTGATCCTCAGCGGGAATCAGCTCTCGCTGCAATGCCACGAGAGCTGCGGTCACCCGATCGAGCTCGACCGCGCGCTTGGCAGCGAGGCGGCCTTCGCCGGCACATCGTTCCTCACGCCGGACAAGCTGGGGACGTTCCGCTACGGGAGCTCCGAGGTGAACATCCGCATCGACGCGACGACACCGGGCGGCCTCGGCACGTTCGGGTTCGACGACGAGGGCGTGCCGGCCAGCGAAGGCTGGGCGGTGAAGGACGGCATCTTCGTCGGGTACCTGATGAGCCGCGAGACGGCCGCGGCGCTCGGCACGCGCTCGAACGGAACGATGCGCGCTGACGGCTGGCAGCGCGTGCCGATCATCCGCATGACAAATGTCTCGGTCATGCCGGGGAGCGCGGGCACGCTCGACGATCTCATCGCGGACACCGACGACGGGATCCTCATGGACACGAACCGCTCGTGGTCCATCGATGACAAGCGCTTCAACTTCCAGTTCGGCACCGAGGTCGGCTGGGAGATCAAGAAGGGCAAACGGCGCGACATGATCCGCAATCCGACGTACACCGGACTCACGCCGGAGTTCTGGGGCAGCTGCGACGCGATCTGCTCCGAGAGCGAGTGGGTGATGTGGGGCACGCCGAACTGCGGCAAAGGGCAGCCCGGCCAGGGCGCGCACACCGGACACGGCGCCGCGCCCGCCCGGTTCCGCGACGTGCGCGTCGGGGTCATGAAGTGAAACTCCTCGCAGAAGGCGGGACGTCGGGCAGATGAGCGGAGTCCTCTTCGGCGAGCGCGAGCTGCGCGCCATCGCCGAGCGCGCGACACGCGCGGCGAAGGGCGATCAGGCCGAGGCGCTCGTCATCGGCCGCATCGGATCGCTCACGCGCTTCGCGAACTCCGCGATCCACCAGAACGTGACGAGTCGGGAGGCCGAGCTGCGCGTCCGCGTCGTAGTCGGAACCCGGCGCGCGACCGCGACGACGAATCGCATCGACGACGACGGGATCCGCCGCGTGGCCGAGCTCGCGTCGGACCTTGCCCGCCGCGCTCCCGAGGATCCGACGTTCCCCGGTCTGCCCGCGCCGCGGCCGATCCCGTCGTCCCCCTCCGCGTACGTCGAAAAGACCGCCGAGGCGACGCCGCTCGATCGCGCGCGCGCCGTGAAGACGCTGTGCGACCGTGCGACGGATCTGCGGCTGATCGCGGCCGGTTTTGTCTCGACGAACGTGCAGGAGATCGCGGTGGCCAACACGCTCGGGACCTGGGCCTATGCGCCGCAGACGTACTCCGAGGCGCAGATCGCCGCCATCGGCGACGACGGCTCGGCCTTCGCGCAGCGCGTGTCGACGGATGTGACGTCGCTCGACGTCGAGGGCGCGGCCGCGGAGGCGGTGGGCAAGGCAGCTATCGCGCAGCATCCTCGCGATCTCGCGCCCGACACGTACGAGGTCGTGCTCACTCCGTACGCGGTCCGCGACATGGTCGGTTTCCTCGGTGGGCAGCTCAATGGCCTGGCGGTCGAGGAGGGCCGCTCGTTCGTCGGGGGGAAGATCGGCGAGAAGGTCACCGGGCCGATCACGCTGATCGAGGACCCGTACGACTCGCGCTCGATCCCGCGCCCGTTCGACTTCGAAGGACAGCCGAGCGATCGCGTGACGCTCATCGAGAACGGCACCGCTCGCGCCGTCGTGTACGACTCGGTCACCGCGCATCGGAGCAAGGCGACGAACACCGGGCACTCGCAGCCGTTCCTCACGCCAGCGCCGATGCACATGCGCCTCGAGCCGGGCGACAAGACGCGCGCCGAGCTTGTCGCGGGGGTGAAGAAGGGCGTCCTGGTCACGCGCTTCTGGTACACACGCTGGGTGCACCAGCTGCGGACCATCGTCACCGGCATGACGCGCGACGGCACGTTCGCGATCCTGGACGGCGAGATCGCCCACCCAGTGAAGAACTTCCGCTTCACGCAGTCGTACCACGAGGCGCTCGGCGGAGTGCGCGGGATCAGCAAGGATCTGTCGCTGCTGGTGACCGGCGAGCAGTTCGGCCTCATGACCTCCTGCCAGCGCGTGCCCGCGCTACATCTCGCAGCATTCACGTTCACGGGCGCTACGCGCTATTAGCTAACCGACAAGCGAGGCAGTTCAGATCGGGTGGCGAACCTTGACAATCGATGACACCGTCGGATGCTTTGGCGTGTGAGAACGACGATTCGTCTTGATGACCGCCTCTTTCAAGAGCTGAAGAAGCATGCAGCTTCTCGCGGGCGCACGCTCACCGCGGTGATCGAAGATGCCGTGCGCCAGTTCCTCGCAGGCACGGACACTGGCGGTGGTCGCCCGAAGGCTCGCCCGTTCCGCGTGATCACGTTCAAGGGCCGACTACGCCCTGGTGTCGATCTTGACGACAGCGCTGCCCTGCTCGATCCATCGCACACGCGTAGTACGCGATAATCAATAGGTGAGCGCGCCGGACAGCCGCCTCCAGACGACGGAGGGGGAGTCCGCCCCGCAGCGCCGAGCGACGATCGCCATCCTCGACTACGGATCCCAGTACACGCAGCTCATCGCGCGACGCGTGCGCGAGTCGCGCGTGTACTGCGAGATCTTCCCGCACGACGTCACCGCGGAAGAGTTGCAGCGCCGCAATGTCGTCGGCGTGATCCTTTCCGGCGGGCCGTCGAGCGTGTACGACGCGGATGCGCCGCAGATCGAGCCCGCGGTCCTGGACGGTCGGTTCCCGATCCTCGGGATCTGCTACGGCATGCATCTCATGGCGCACGTGCTCGGTGGGGAGGTCGCGCCCGAAGGAAAGCGCGAGTACGGCCCCGCGACGGTCGACATCGCCGAGTCCGGCGGCCTCTTCGAGGGCCTCTCAGACCACGAACGCGCCTGGATGAGCCACGGCGACACCGTGAAACGGCTCCCGCCTGGCTTCCACGGCATCGCGCGCACCGAGCGGCTTCCGCTCGCGGCGATGAGCGACGGACGCAACCGCTTCGGCGTGCAGTTCCACCCCGAAGTCATGCACACACCGCGCGGCGCCGAGGTGCTGCGCAACTTCCTGTATCGCGTCTGCGGCTGCGAAGGCGACTGGACGCCCGCCGCGTTCATCGAGGAAGCCGTCACGGAGCTGCGGCGCACCATCGGCGACCGTCACGCGATCTGCGCGCTCTCCGGCGGCGTCGATTCGGCGGTCGCCGCGACGCTCGTTGCGCGCGCGATCGGCGATCGACTCACGTGCGTGTTCATCGACACGGGATTGCTGCGCGCGAACGAGGCTGAGGAAGTCGTCGCGACGTTCGGTCCGCGGCTGCGCCTCGCGCACGTCGACGCATCGGAGCGATTCCTCCGCCGTCTCGCCGGCGTCGTCGATCCCGAGCAGAAGCGGATGATCATCGGCGAGGAGTTCATCCGCTGCTTCGAAGAGCAGGCGCGCCGTGTCGGCGACGTCGATCTTCTCGTGCAGGGCACGATCTACCCCGACGTGATCGAATCGCGCTCGCGCGAGTCGAAGACGAGCGCGCGGATCAAGACGCATCACAACGTCGGCGGGCTGCCCGAGGTCATGTCGCTCGAGGTCGTGGAGCCGCTGCGGCGCCTCTTCAAGGACGAGGTCCGCCGCGTCGGCGCCGAGCTCGGCATCCCGGAAGACATCCTCTGGCGCCATCCTTTCCCGGGGCCGGGCCTGGCCG
>JALYLT010000036.1 GCA_030774095.1 Chloroflexota bacterium | reverse complement strand
TGTCCAGGACGAGCACCCGCGGATGCTAGAGGGTCGGGACCTCGCGATGGCCGATCCGCAGAGGCCCGATGCGGACCCGCGCGCTGAAGACTTCCGCGCTCACGATGAATCCCGCGAAGATGAGCACGACCCCTAGCAGTTCGCCGAGGAAGAATGACCAGGTCACGCCGAAACGGTTGAGCCCGCTGGTGATGCCGGGAATGAAACCGCCGAGCGCGATCAGGAGCGTCGCGGGCACGCGTGAGTGCAGCTGACCGCGCGCGAGCGCGGCTGCGGCCAACGGGAGCGATGCAAGCAGATTCACCAGGACCGCGACCGCGCCGTAGGCCTGCGCGACGACCGGAGGGAGCCGACGCCCGCGCAGCAGCTTGCGCTTGGGCATGAACACATAGGCGGAGAACAGGGCGCCGAACACGAGCGTGAACGCTCCCGCGATGTTGAACGGACCCGAGAGCACGCGGATGTGCTCCGGGATGGCGGTGCCGATCGGCACGCCTGTGTCCGGATCGAGGGCGTACCCGGGAGCCGCGATGGTCGCGGTGAGGACCAGGGCGGCCACGACGAGCGACGCTGCGACGAGGAAGGCCATGGCCGTGTGCCCGACGAGCTCGCGGCGCCGCCAGGTGACGTATGCGATCGCGACGGCGGCGAGCGTCGAGAACGCGATGACGAGGACGACCGCGCTCTGGGGCGCCGGATGTCCCTCGCGGACGAGCCGAGCCTGGCTGAGGATCGCGAACAGCCCTCCGACGAAGATCGTCGTGGCGACGAAGTAGCCGAACCGCGTGCGGGCAAGCAGATAGACCGTCCCCAGCCCCAAATACGCGGCGACGAAGAGCGCGCCGATCAGGTACCAGGCGCGGTAGAGCGGCTCGCTCCAACCGAACGCGCTGCCCCAGAACTCGGTGCCGGCGCTGATGCCATACCAGAGCAGACCGACCGCCCAAACGAGCTGGAAGCTGCGTCGCCGCTGAAGCCACTGCCCGAAGACCAGCGCCGCGAAGGCGAAGCTCACGACCGACGAAGCGAGCGGCAGGAACACATTCGGGTGCACACCGAGACCCTCGCCGCGCCCGCGAAGGGCCGTCAAGCCGACTGCCGAGATTGACCGAATTAGTCGTATCTTTTGGGTGTATGTGTCGAAGCATCAAGACGCTCCGCGGCACGGCTCCCGCGACCGACGAGGAGGTCCGGGCGGCGGCGCTCCAGTTCGTCCGCAAGATCAGTGGATTCAGGGCCCCAGCCCCGGCTAACGCCCGGGCCTTTGACGCGGCGGTCGAGGAGATCGCGGCGTCCTCCGAGCGGCTCCTGCACCGCCTGCCAGCCAAACGCAGCCGTCCGGCGGCTAAGCCAACTGACGTATAGGGCCTAATTAGGGCGTTTCGGCTGGCCCCCTCCCCGTTAGAGGGATAGACACGCTAGTTAGCCGAGCCACACTTCCCACAATTGGCTTAACCGGCGGGGCCGGCCTGGAGGACAAGAGTTAGATGACGCTCCTGAATAAATCGCTGAAGCTGGCGCTTGCGGCTCTCCTGGTGGCGAGCTGCGGGGGTGCCAACTCGATCGCGGCAAAGCCCACGGACGACCCGCTCGCGGGTACGTACGTCCTCAAGGGCGGCGGCGGGGCGCTCGACGCGGTGAAAGCACTGACGTCGGGCTTCTCAGCCATGCACCCGACCGTCATCTGGCAGGGCTTCGACGATGTCGGCTCCGACGCCGGCGTTTCGCTCGCGGTGAGCGGCAACGTCGATCTCGGCTACATCAGCCGCGATCTGCGCGCCGCCGAGAAGGGCACCGTCGAAACGCTTGCCATCGGCGCATCGGGCACCGGCGTCGGTGTCAACGCATCGAGCACGGTCAAGGCACTGACCAAGGATCAGGTCGCGAAGATCTTCACCGGCCAGATCACCGACTGGAAGGATGTTGGCGGCGCGCCGGGCAAGATCCGCGTGCTGCTGCGCGAGCCCGAGTCTTCGACCCGCTCTGCATTCGAGTCCTACTTCTTCGGCTCGACGAAGCCGGTCTACTCCAAGGACGCCATCGAGGTCTTCCAGATCGACGAGACCCTCAAGGCCCTCGGGTCGTTCAAGGACTCGATCGGGATGATGACGATGAACGCGAAGGCCTTCAGCACCGCCGACGTGCGCCTTCTCACCATCGACAACATCGCGGCGACCCGGGAGACGCTGGCGAACGGCACGTACCCGATCCGCCGTCCGCTCTTCTTCGTCTCGCACACGGACCCCGCCAAGGTGAAGCCGACGGTCAAGGCCTTCCTGGACTTCGTGAAGGGTCCGGAGGGGCAGAAGATCCTGGCCGGCCTCTAAGAAGAGGTAGGGTCCCGTGCGGCTGTTCTCGCAGCTCTTCTCGCCTAGCCTGCTCCGCGCGCTCGTCGGACGCACCGTCGCGGTGGCGGTCGGCGCTCTCGTGCTGCTCGCGGCTGTCGCGCTCTATGAATCGAACGACCTCATCACGAAGCAGTTCGATGACGAGGCGAACATCGTCGCGCAGGCGGCGGCAAGCGAGGTCCAGGACCAGGCGAATCAGATGCTCCGCCAGGCCTCGCTGATCGCCGGCCTCCCGACGACCCGCGAGCTGACCGAGGCCGGAGACCGTGCGTCGATCGAGGCCTTCCTGCTCCCGCAGAAGTCGCGCCTCAACGTCGACTTCATGAACGTTTCCGATCTGCACGGCGTGCTCTTGGGCGGAGCGCAGGACTTCGTGACCGGCGAGAAGCTCAATCCCGAGCTCGTCATCGCTGCTGAGGCGCAAGCGCAACAGTCGTGGATCCTGTCCGATGAGCCCGGGCGCGGGCTGGTCATCCGCGCGATCTGGGTGATCCGCGGCAAGGAGCAGGAGAACATCGGCTACGTCGAGGTCGGCTATGGCCTCGGTGACGCCTACCTGAAGAGCATCAACACCAAGAGCGACGCGCAGCTGGCGCTCATCTGGAACGGCAAGGTGCGCGCGTCGACCACGCCCATCGGCGCAGAAACGACGTTCCCGACGGTCGAGCAGGTGGACGCCGCGCCCGGCGATGTATACGCCGAGAACGTCAGGCTCGGTGAGGCGAATTACTACGGCATCTTCCAGGTCGTTCGCGCACAGCGCGGGAACCCGCCGATCCTCGCCGTCATGCTTCCGCTCGCAAGTATTGAATCCGCTCAGCGCACCCTTTTGGCGATCCTGCTCGTGCTCGCCGCAGGCCTGATCGGCCTCGTCACGTTCTTCGCCTATCGCTCAGCGACGGCGATGACCAAGCCGCTGGAAGAGCTCGCCGCCGCGGCGCAGCAGATCGAAGCCGGTGACCTCGGAGTGCGGATCCGTCAGCGCTCGCACCACGAGATCGGGACGCTCGAACGAGCCTTCGACACCATGGCCCGTTCGCTCAGCGAACGTGAGCGGGCGCAGCAGGAGTACCTGGCCGAGGTGCGCACGGTGAACGAAGTGGCCGACGCGGTCGTCGGCGTCACCGACCGCGAGCGCATCTTCGCCGAGTCGCTGTCGCGCATGGTCGCGCTGTTCCATGCGGACGGCGCGTCGATCGTGATCCGCGAAGATGCGCCGGGAGCGCCAACGGGTTCGGGCGGCCGTCTGATCGCGCCGACGACGATCGGGGTCACCGCGGACACGGCGGTGATGCTCGCAACGCGGGTCCTGGTGAACCCGGTGTACGACCCGAACCAGATCCAGCACCTCCATGTCCCGCAGAGCCCGCTGCCATATGTCGCGCACATCCCGCTGTCAGCGCGCGGCCGCGCCGCGGGTCTCCTCTCCGCGTACTTCAAGACGAAGCGCGAGATCACCGACACCGAGGCGCGCGCGCTGCGGACGATTGCCCGCCTCGTGAGCGTCGCAAAAGAGAACGCGGATCTCGTCAACGAGCTGAGAGACAACAACCTGCAGCTCGAGCGGGCGAACCGGCTGAAGAGCGAGTTCCTCGCGTCCGTCAGCCACGAGCTGCGCACGCCGATGAACGCGATCATCGGCTACACGAAGCTGATGCTCGACGGGCTCGACGGTGACCTCACCGAGCAGCAGACCGCGGACCTCGAGCGCGTGGTGCAGGCGGCGGACAACCTGCTGGGTCTCATCAATGGACTCCTCGACCTCGCAAAGATCGAGGCCGGCAAGATGGAGCTCAACATCGAAGAGGTCGACATCCCGCTGGTCATCGACGATGTCATCGAGCTCATGCGTGCGAGTGCGGACGCTAAGTCGCTCAGCCTCCGCGCCGATGTCGCGAGCACGCTGCCCACCGCGTGGGCGGATCGGGCGCGCATCCGCCAGGTGCTCGTCAACCTCATGGCCAACGCGGTCAAGTTCACGGAGCATGGCGGAGTGACCATCCGCGCGACCATCGTCGACGGTTGGATCACGGTCGCCGTCGTGGATACCGGCGTGGGGATCCCGCCGGAGGCGCAGACCTATATCTTCGACGAGTTCCGCCAGGTCGACGCGTCCACGACGCGCCGCTACGGGGGCACTGGTCTGGGTCTGGCGATCTCGAAGCGGCTCATCGCGCTGCACGGCGGTCGCATCTGGGCCGAGAGCACCGTCGGCGTCGGCAGCACGTTCCTGTTCACGCTGCCGGTCCGCGTGCGTGCCGCGGCCCTCCCTGAGGGTGGTCTGACGGGCGCGGCGGCGAGGTCATGAGCGTGGCGCGCGTGCTCGTGATCGAGGACGAGGCCAACAACCTGGACGTCGCGCAGCGCATCATCCGCGCCGCCGGTCACGAGGCGCTCATCGCGATGGACGGCCAGACCGGCCTCGATGTCGCCCGCGCCGAGCGCCCCGACGCGATCCTCGTGGACCTGCTGCTTCCGATCGTCGACGGGTGGACCGTCACGCGCAAGCTTCGCGAAGAGCCATGGGCCGCGCGCATCCCGATCATCGCCGTGTCCGCGCTCGCGATGCAGCAGGACCGCCAGCGCGCGATCGACGCCGGCTGTGACGACTTCGTCTCGAAGCCGTACGCCCCGGCTGAGCTGCGCGCCGTGCTCGCACGCTTCCTCCCCGAAAATGCGCCGATCGCTCTTGGGACCAGGCGACAGGACGCGGCAACGGCGCCGGTCCAGCGCCTCGGCACCGTCCTCGCCGTCGACGACGAGCCCGCGAATCTCGATCTCATCTCGCGCCGGCTCGCGGCGCTCGGCTGCGCGGTGTTGCGTGCGTCGAGTGGCGAGCAGGCGCTCGCGATCGCCGAGCGCGATCTCCCGGATCTCGTCTTGCTCGACGTGATGATGCCGGGCATCGACGGCTGGGAGACCTGCCGTCGTCTGAAGGCGAACGAGCGCACGGCAGGCATCCCGGTCATCTTCGTGACGGCCGCGGATCAGACCGACGACGTCGTCAAAGGCTTCGAAGCCGGTGGCGTCGACTACGTCGCGAAGCCGTTCGAGCCCGTCGAGCTCGCCGCGCGGGTGCGGAGCACGCTCTTCACGAAACGGCTGCAGGACGAGCTCCGCGCCAGCAACCAGGAGCTCGTCAAGGTCGAGCGATCGCGTCAGGAGCTCATCGGCATGCTCGGCCACGACATCCGGAACCTCGCGAACAGCGTCGTGGCCTTCCTGCAGCTCGTCGGAATGGGTCAGCTCGACCCATCGCGGCCGGAGTTCGCCGAGCTGCTCGGCCTTTCCGAATCGAACGTCAGCGAGATGCTGCGGATGGTCAATGCTCTACTCGACGTGTACAAGCTGGAAGAGGGCCGCCTTGAGGCGGTGCCACAGGCGATGCGTCTGGAGGACCTCACGCGCAAGAGCATCTCGCAGGTCAAGCCTGAGGCTCGCGCGAAGAACATCACCGTCACGAGCGACGTCGGCGATGCGACGGTCTTCGTCGACGACGGTCTCGTCGTTCGCGTCCTCACGAACCTGCTTGCGAACGCGGTGAAGCACACGCCCTCCGGCGGCAATGTGCGCATCGAAGCGCGAAAGGCGGACGAAGGGTCCGACTTTGTGCTCGTCCGCGTGTCGGACACCGGACCTGGTATCACGACCACCGATGCCCCCAACGTCTTCGACCGGTTCTATCAGGGCGGCAACGGTCGGAGCCGGGGCGGGACCGGGCTCGGTCTCGCGTTCTGCCGCCTCGCCGTCGCGCTGCACGGCGGCACGATTCGTGTCGCCAACCCGGGTCAGCCCGGCGCGATGATCGACCTCACGCTGCCGGCAGCGGCCGCCGATCACGTGGTGGTCCCGGCATGAAGAACATCGTTCTCGACTCGGGCAGCGACACCGCGCGACGCAACGAGCACCGCTTCCTGGTGAACGAGTCCGTCGCGCGCCTGGCGCTTCGCACCAGCGGCACGTACCTAGCGCTCGACCGTGACGACCGCCCCTACCAGTGGTCGACGACCGCGTACCTCGATACGTACGGTTGGAGCGTGTTCCGCGCCGCAGAAGCGGGCAAGGCGCTCCAACTCCGCGTCCGTGAATATCACCGGACGCGGCCGAACGAGATCCTGGCCGGCGGGACCGTCTATCTCGAGATGAAGGACGACTCCGCCAGCACGTCGTTCAAGGAGCGCTACGAAGTGCCGACGATGTCGCTCCCCGCGTATCTCCGCGGCGAGCAAAGGATGCCACGGGACAGGAACGGGCTCGTCGAGCGCGCCGAGCGTACGATCGCGGACGGCGTGCGACCGGTCGTCGTAACGCAGTACAACCGCATCGCGTACTCCGCGCCCAACGGGAGCATGCGCATCACTGCGGATCACAACCTGATGTATCTCGCGATCCCCTGGGTGACGAACGACGTGAGCTCGATGCCCTGCCGCATCGGCCCGGTCATCGCGCGGGAGCCCGGCGTGATCATCGAAGTGAAATGGTTCGAGGAGCTGCCTCGTTGGGCGGATGAGCTCTATTCCTACATCCGCGACCACATGGTGAACGAGCGACCCTCGAAGTTCGTCGTCGCGATGCGTCACCTCCTCGGCGAAGAGCAAACGGGGATGGCGCCGTGAACGATCTCGCGATGACCCCGCTGCCTGGGACCGCGAAGAAGGCCACCAGCGTCGTGGTCGTCGAAGACGACCCGGCCTCGGCCGACGTGCTCCAGCGCCGCCTTCAGGCGAACGGTATGAAGGTCGCGGTCGGCCGCGATGGCGCCCAGGGCCTCGCGCTGGTGCGCGAGGTCGTCCCCGACCTTGTGCTGCTGGACGTGATGCTGCCGGACACCGACGGCTACGACGTCTGCCTGCGCATCAAGAGCGACGGCGCGATCGCGCACATCCCCGTTATCTTCCTCTCGGCCCGCGGCGAGGTCGTCGACAAGGTGCGTGGCCTCTCGTGCGGCGCCGCCGACTACGTCACGAAGCCGTGGAACGCGGCGGAGCTTCTCGCTCGCATCGACGCCGTCCTTCTCCAGACGCGGAATGCGCGCCCGCCGCGGCTCGAGCCGGTCGTGGCGCGGACCCAGCGCGCTCGGCCGGTGGTCGCGGTCTCACTGAGGGACGCCGCGCGGCGAGCCACAGCCGAGAAGCTGCTCGCGGCGCGGTTCGACATCGCGAAGGACGGCTCGGATGTCGTCGACCTCGTCCTCGTGGACGAGGGCGCGGTGCCCGACAAGAATCTCGCGGATGCCGGGACCGCCGTCCTCGTCGTCACGCGGGGCTCGGAGACGCCGGCGACCGAGTTCGCGCGGCTGGACGGCGATCTCTCACGCCGTGCCGACCTCCTCGTTCGGGAGATGCGTCTGGTGCGGGACATGGGCGCGGCAGCCGATGCGCTCATCACACTCGCGACGTCGCTCGAAGCGCACGACCGATTCATGATGGGTCACAGCGAGCGTGTCGCGGCGCGCTCGGTCTCGATCGCACAGGTGCTTGGACTCGACCAAGCAGCGATCGGCACGATCCGTCTCGGCGCGCTCCTTCGTGATGTCGGCAACGCGAAGCTGCCACCGCCGATCGTCGTCAAAGCGGGCGAGCTCACGTCCCACGAGCGTGAGGCGATCGAGCGGCATCCGCTCCTCGGCGAGGAGCTCCTGAGGCATGTGTCACCGCTGGCGCCGATCCTGCCGATCATCCGCTGGCATCACGAGCGTCTCGACGGCGGTGGGTATCCGGACCACCTTCCGGCCGAGAAGATCCCGCTCGAGGTCCGCATCGTGAGCGTCGCGGACCGTTTCGAGGCGCTGCTCGTCGATCGTCCAGATCGCCCTGCGGTCACGGAGCAGGAGGCTGTGCGGATCCTCCAGGGTGCGGTCGGCCGCGGCGAGCTCGATCCGGCCGCCGTCGCGGCTCTTGCCGCGCAGGTGCGTTCCGCGGGAAGTCCGGAAGTGGAGCAATGAGCAACACGATCCGCGTGATGATCGTCGACGACGAACGGCTCTTCGCGGAGCTGCTTCGTGTCGCGATGCGCAGCGCCGACGACATCGACGTCGTCGCGGTCGCGCACGACGTGCGGAGCGCGATCATCGCGGTCGGGGAGGCGCGACCCAACGTCGTCCTGGCGGACTACCACCTGCCCGACGGCACCGGCGCGGATCTCGCGCGCGCGGTGCGCTCGTCGCTGCCGAAGACCGCCGTCGTCGTGCTGACCGGTGACCCGAGCGCGTTCACGCTCGCCGACGTTGCGCGGTCCGGCGCGGTCGGCCACCTCACGAAGGAGCGTGGCTTCGACGATGTGGTCGGCGCGGTGCGCGCGGCGGCTGCCGGCGAGGTGCTCTTCTCATCGAGCGAGCTGCAGCGGCTGCTGCTCTCTGAGCGCAGCGAGCCGGCGACCGCGAGCGAGCCGCTGACACCGCGCGAGCTCGAAGTGCTTCATCTCCTCGCGAGCGGCGCGAACACCGCGGCCGCCGCCGCATCCCTCGGGATTTCCACCGCCACCCTTCGCGCACACGTTCAGGCGGTGTTGCGTAAGCTCGGCGCGCACTCGCGTCTGGAGGCCGTCGCGGAGGCCGCTCGGCTCGGCCTCGTGACGCTCGATTCTTGGACTCGCCAGGGGCCAACCTCCCCGCGCGGGGGGAAAGTGCTCGTCCGTGGCGCCTAAGTCCCCACGGAGGGGGGTCCTATGACACGCGACCGGACTACCATCCGTCGCATGGCAAAGCTGCTTATCGCCGACGACCTGGTACCCATCCGCCAGATGGTCCGCATCACGCTGTCGACGCAGGGCTGGACGATCCTCGAGGCGAAGAACGGCACCGAGGCGCTTGAGCTCGCACGCGCGGAGAAGCCCGATCTGGTCCTCCTCGACGTCGACATGGGGCCCGGGCCCAACGGCTTCGAGGTCTGCCGGCAGCTGAAGTCCGAGCCGGGCACCAAGGACATCCCGGTCGTGATGCTCACGGCGCACGAGAGCGAGAGCGACAAGAAGACCGGATTCTCGGTCGGCGCGACCCAGTACCTCACGAAGCCGTTCGGGCCGCTCGAGCTCATCGACACCATCCGCGGGATCCTCGCGCACAGCTGACGCGGCCATGGCAGAGGAGCGGCCCGAGCGGATGTCGATCGAAGTGATCGAAGTCTCTCCCCGCATCGTGTTGCCGCCCGCGGGGTCGACCGTTGCCGGTGAGGTGTTCCGCCAGCTGCTCCAGCAGGCGATCCGCGTCGCCGATCAGGCGAACTCGCAGGCGGTGCGCATGGCCAGCGACTTCGCCGAGATCTATCGCCGCGAACAATCTGTGCGCATCGAGTACGAAACGAAGCTGCGCGAGATGCGCCTCCTCGAACGGCAGAGCACGCGTTACGCCGAAGATCTCGCCGAAATGCTGCGCACTGAGCGTGAACGTCGCGAGCAGCTCGAGACCGCGCTCGAGGCCGAGCGGGTCGCGAACGAGGAGCTCCGGCGTACCGGTCTTCAGGGCATCAGCCATCTGCTTCTCGCCGCCACGATCAAGGACCAGACCACTGGGGCACACCTGCTGCGCGTCCGCAAGTACGTTGAAGCCATCGGCACCCGGCTGGGTCTCCCGGCGCAGGTCGTCGAGGAATTCGGCTACTCGAGCGTGATGCACGATGTGGGCAAGATCCACACACCAGATCACATCCTCCAGAGCGAGCATCAGCTCTCGACCGAGGAGTTCGAGGTCATCAAGCAGCACTGCATCGACGGCGAAGTGATGCTCGGCGACGCGCGCTTCTTCGAGACGGCCCGCGCGATCGCGCGCGAACATCACGAACGCTGGGATGGACGGGGCTACCCCGACGGCAAGAAGGGCGACAAGATCTCGCTCGCGGCGCGCATCGTGTCGGTAGCGGACGTGTTCGACGCCCTCACCTCAAAGCGGCCGTACAAGACAGCCTGGACGATCGAGGAAGGCATGGCCGCGGTCATCGCCGGCTCCGGCGCGCAGTTCGACCCCGAGGTCGTCGCGAGCTTCCAGGCGCTCCAGGCGGACGGCAGCATCGACCGCGTCAGGCAGGAGGTCGCGACCGCGCAGCTCGACTGATCCTGCGACCGGTCCACGCGATCGCCCCGCCGCCCACAGTGCTCGCCGCGCACGACAAGACGACGAAGATCGCGAGCGCCACCGTGATGAACCACTCCGGCACCGCCGCGTAGCGCGCGACGAGGTCCGCGACCGCTCCACTGATGATGAACGCGCGCAGCGTGCCCCCTACGAGACCGGCGAGCGCGCCTGTGATGACACCGGTGCGAAGCGCGGCGCGGTCGTCGCTCGAGAGGTGGCCGAGCACGAGGTAGACGACCGTGCTCGCGAGTAGTCCCGCGGCGGTGAGCATCACGCCCGCGCTTTCGAGACGCGGCCGTCCGACGGACTCCGCGAGCTGCTGCGCGCTGACGCGCGCCTCGATCGCGCCGATCACAGTGAGCAGCGCCGTCGCCGCCGCGACGAGTCTCATGGCCGGGGCGTGGGGGGGGCAGAGCCCCCGCCTGGCAAGTCCTCTTCGCCGCGCATGAAAGCCGTGCCGACCAGCGCGATGGCCGCCACCAGACCGACGAAGAGCCAGGCGGCCCAGAAGCCGTAGGTCTGCACGGCGTAGCCCATCGCCGGCGCGCCGATCATGACGCCGGCGGTGCCGCCGATCGCCGCGAGTCCCTGCGCCGCGCCGGGGGCTGCGGGCAGGGAGGCCGCGGCGGTGTTGAACACCGCGGAGTAGGGGAGCCCGACGCCGATGCCCACGAGCACCGCGCCGCCGAGCGCGACCGCGAGAGGACGGTCCGGGATCGCGAGCAGCGCGACGCCGGCGACGATCGCGAGGTCACCGATGCGCATCACCCGGCGGGTCGGCATGCGCTCCCGCGCGAGCAGGAGACCACCGACTGGGCGTGCGAGCACGGCGAGCACGAGCAACAGCGAGCCGAGCAGGCCGGAGAGCTCGAGCGGGAGACGGAACTCGCGCAGGAGATAGACGGTGACCCAGGTGCCTGAAGCGATGGCCATCCCGAAGCCGGCGGCGTGCTGCAGGCTCGTCCACCAGCAGTTCGGGCAACGGAGCGCGTCACGAATGTTCCCCTGGCGGGCGACCCGCGGCACCGCGGGCGCGCGCCACCACGCAAGAGCGGCCGCGCTGACGAAGGCCGCTTCCGCCCAGAATGCGCCGCGCCAACCGCCGAGTGCCGCGGCGAGCGGCGGCATCGCGAGCAGTGCGAGCGCGCTGCCGAGCGGGAACCCGCCGCCGTACAGGCCGAGGGCGAAATGGTTACGGCGATCGCCATACAAGCCCGCGAGATAACGCGCGGCGGCAACGAACGCGAGCGCCGAACCGACGCCCTGGATCGCCTTCGCGGCGATGGCTACCGCGTAAGTCGGTGACGCCGCGAACGCCATGGTGCCGACGGCTGAGACAGCCAGCCCCGCGCCGACCATTCGCTTCGGACCGAGTCGCTCGGCCAAGCCGGTGGTGACGAGCGTCGTGAACATGTAGGACGTGAAGAGCGCGGTGGACAGCAGCCCCGCGCCGAGATCGTCGAGCCGAAAATCGGCCGAGACCAGGGGGATGAGCGGAGCGTGGTCGGAATACGTGAAGCCGAACGCGACCGCGCTGAGGGAGAGCAGGGCGACGGCGACGCGCACATGCCGACCCTACGGGAATGTCATGCGTGACCCATTGCACTCCATCCGGACTTGTGATTACATCTATTACAACGCAATGGAGGCTGAAATGACCGCAAATGACGAGCTGAAGGGCTGGTTCGCCGGCCGTATCCCCAAGGACTGGTTCGAGGGCGCGCCTGAGGTGCGTGCCGACCGCGACGAGATCTGGGTCATCGGAACCCTTGCCGACGTGCCGCTGCCGGGCGATGCCGGTCCCGAGGCGGCGACCGCCGCGCGCTCGGGCCGCATCAAGCAATACCGCGAGGACACTCGCGAGATGCGTATCCAGATCTCCGCAGAGGCCGCGAAGCGCTTCGGACGCACGGTTTCCTGGGGCGTGCGCTGCGGTGACGCGCGCGAGATGTTCACGCATCTGGCCGTGCCGGCAATGACACGGCTACGGCTTCCCGAGCGCGAGGTGCTCGACGCGCTGGTCGACTCGGGCGTCGCGCGCAGCCGCGCTCACGCGCTGGCCTGGTGCGTACGGCTCGTGCAACAGAACCAGAGCGAGTGGCTCAAGGAGCTCTCGACGGCGATCGAGCGCGTCGGCGCGGTCCGGCAGCAGGGCCCGCTGAACTGAGCATGGCGACCGAGATCAGGCCCCTGGCCAACGCTGATTCCGATCCTGCGAGCGCGCTGCTCGATGCCTATTCGCAGGCGGTCATCCGCGTCGTGGAGCGCGTCACTCCGGCTGTCGCGCACGTGCGTCGTGGCCCGGGTGGGGGGAGCGGCCTGGTCATCGCGCCGGATGGCTACGTGCTCACGAACGCCCATGTCGTCGACGGCGCGAGCGAGGTCGAAGTCGCATTTGCGGAGGGCGCGACGTACCGGGCGCCTGTTGTCGGCACCGATGCGGCCACCGATCTCGCGCTCGTGCGCGTGCTCGGCCCGTCTCTCCCCGCGGCGGAGCTCGGCGACTCTGACGCGCTGCGCGTCGGCCAGCTCGTCATCGCGATCGGTGATCCT
>JALYLT010000035.1 GCA_030774095.1 Chloroflexota bacterium | reverse complement strand
CCGATGCAGGCACCGACCAGCCACGCCCGCTCGCCGCGCGCCGCGAAGAGGAACGCGGCCGAGAGGAAGGGCATCGCGACGGCGTGTGCCACGTACCATGCGCGACCGTCAACGCTCGAGAAGAACAGCGTGGTCCCGAGCATCGAGAGGACCGCGCCAGTGATCGCGACGGCCCGTGGCGCGCCGAACGCCCGAAGCGCCAGGTACAGGATGCCCGCCGAAACGCCGGCAAGCGTCCGGGATACGAGCACCTGTGCCAGCGCCGCCGGCAGCACCGTCACGAACGGGATGGCGAGGATCGCCGGCAGCGGCGGGTAGACCACGCACCAGCTCTCGACCTCGCTCGGTGACCCGACGGGTCGACAAGATACGAGCTCGTTGAGCCACGTCGGCGCGTCGCTCAGCCACCACTGCCCGTGCAGGAGCGCCTGCGCAAGCCGTCCGTAGTAGTCGTAAACGGTGAGGAGGTTCAGCCCGGCGACGAGGTACACCGCGGCACCTGCGGCCGCGAGCGCGATCGCGATCCTGCGGTCGCTCCAGGTCATCCCGACGCAACACGCTAACCTTGCGCTGCGTTGGCCGCACGACTCGGAACATGAAGCAGGACACTGTTATCTCAGCGCTTCCTCTGGACAGCTCGGCCAAACCACCAGATCCCCTCGTCGACATCGTGATCCCCGTCTACAACGAGGAGCGCGATCTCGGGCCGAGCGTGCGGAAGCTGCGCGACTATCTCGCGTCGCACTTCCCATTCGCCGCGGCCATCACGATCGCTGATAACGCGAGCCGGGACGGAACACTCGCCGTCGCCCAGGGGCTCGCGAAGGAGTTCCCGCGGGTCCGTGTTCTGCATCTCGACGCGAAGGGGCGCGGACGCGCACTGCGCGCGGCCTGGCTCCAGAGCGACGCGCCCATCGTCGCGTACATGGACGTGGATCTCTCGACGGACCTGAGGGCCCTGCTCCCACTCGTCGCGCCGCTGGTATCTGGGCACAGTGACCTCGCGATCGGTAGCCGTCTCGCGCGAGGGGCACGCGTCACGCGCGGTCCGAAGCGCGAGATCATCTCGCGCTGCTACATGCTGGTGCTCCGCCTTGCCCTCGGCGCCCACTTCAGCGACGCGCAGTGCGGCTTCAAGGCCCTGCGCACCTCCGTCGCGAAGCAGTTGCTGCCGCAGGTCAAAGACGAGGCCTGGTTCTTCGACACGGAGCTCCTCATCCTCGCGCAGCGCGCCGGCCTGCGCGTCCACGAGGTCCCGGTGGATTGGACGGATGACCCGGACTCACGTGTGGCCATCGTGCGCACGGCGATCGACGACCTGCGCGGTGTCTTGCGTCTTCGGTTCGGTCCAGGCGCGAAGCGGTGAAGGGCTAGCTCGACCCCTGCCCCGGTGGGTCGTCGGGAAGCGTCTGGATGAACTCCTTGAATACAGCGATGTTGTCGTCGTCCTCGCTCTCGGCTGAGATCGCCGAGCGGTCGAGCACCGTGTCCGACACGAGGATGCGCGCCTCGCAGCGGACCGCGAGCGCGATCGCGTCGGACGGCCGGCAGTCGATCTCGACCTCGCGCTCGCCGAGCTGCAGGAACAGGCTGCCGTGGAAGACGCCGCCACCGTTGTCGTCGGCGACGAGATCCTTCACGACGATGCGCGTGACCTCGACGCCGAGCTTCGCGAGCACATCCATCATCAGATCATGGGTGAGAGGGCGCTCGCTCGCGATGCCGGCGATGCGCGTCGCGATGCTGTGCGCCTGGTCCGGACCGATCCAGATCGGAAGAAGACGGTTGGTCTCCTTGGCCTGCAGCAGGACAACGTGCTGACCCGTGAGGACATGCACCCGCACCGACTCGACCGTGCATGGGACGAGCATCGCCCTAGGCTACCTCCACCGGGACCGCCGTCGCCTGTGTGTGGTCAGCCGAAGCGCAAACGACGTGCCGCATCGGCACGGCGGAAGAACACCTGAAGCAGCAGGCCGGCTGCGAAGCCCCAGATGTGCGCGAAATATGCGACCTGCTGAGCGGCCGCGGGACCGCTCAGGCGCAGCTCGGCGATGCCTTCGATGATCTGGAGAACGATGAACATCCCGATCACGATGAGGGCAGGCAGGTCGACGATGGTGATGAACAGTCCGAGGAATACGAGTGTCGAGATGCGCGCGGTCGGGTACATCACGAGATAGGCGGCGAGCACTCCCGCGATCGCCCCCGACGCGCCGACCATCGGCGACGGCGAGATGAGGCCCTGGCCGATCGCCGCGACGATCCCGCACAGCAGGTAGAAGACAAGGTACTGCGCGCTGCCGAAGCGATCCTCGACGTTGTCGCCGAAGATCCAGAGATAGAGCATGTTCCCGATCACGTGCAGCCACCCGCCGTGCAGGAACATGTGCGAGATGAGGGGCACGAAGGTGTCGAGGCCGAGATCGCCGGCCGCGATGCGCCCTGTGAACTCGACCCAATCGAATGAGTAGCGGTCGAAGAATGCCTGGAGCGCTCCCGGCTGGCGCGTCAGATACACGACGTAGATCCAGGCCGCGAGGTTGATCGCGAGCAGGAGCCGGTTGACGATCGGTATACGGCGTACGGGACTGTGGTCCCGTAGCGGGATCAACGCGCGATGCTCGTCGCGACGATCTTCGTCCCGTGAAGTGTGTAGGCAACCTGCAGCGACTCGGACACGTAGAAGCTCGCTGCGGGCGGTAGCCCTGACGGTAGCGCGAACCGCGCGAGTTCGCGGCCGTCCCGCGTGAGCTGAACGACGAGCCTTCCGACGGAGTCGAGCACGTAGATCGAGCGCTGCGCGTCGATGGCCTGGATCGCGCTCGCGCGCGGCGCCGTCCCTTCCCAGCGAGGGACGAAGTCGATCCGCGCGGCCGTCGTGACGAGCGGGCTCCGGCGGAAGCGCTGAACGTCGCCGGCCGACGTCACGATCCATACGTCCCCGTCGACGGCCAGTGCCCGCGCGGTGTTCGGCGCGAGCGGTGTGGAGAGGTACCCGATGGCCTGTCGGAACTGGGCGCCGTCGTTTGATTCGTGCTTCCACAGCTGGCCGGTCTCGCTGTCGAGGACGTACAGGTTGTTCGTGAAGACTCCGATCGCCGAAGGCGTCTTCCACTTTTCGCGGTCGGCAGGAGTGACGTCGACGACCTGGTCGCCCTCGGCGCGCCACAGCTTGCCGGCGTCGTCGAGCGAGTAGACCGCGAAATCCTGGAGAGCGACCTGCACCGGCGAGCCGACACCCTTGACACCGCGTTGGAGCACCGGACCCTGTTGGATCGGATCGCCGAACACGCGCCAGAGCCGTCCCGACCCGGGGTCCGTGACGTAGAGACCGTTCACGTTCCCAACGACCTGCGCGAGCTTCGTGCCCGTCCCGAAACGGGCAAGGTCGAGGATCACGCCGTCCATGCGGTCGGAGAGCGCCGCGATGTCCGCGCGCAGCGCCGCGATGTGCTCCGTGTCGGCGACCGGCGCACGACTGGCTTCGTCGAGCTTCGCGGTCGCTTGTGCGAGCCGGTCGTGCGCGGCATCGCGATCCGGCGACGTCCGCTCGACCAGGCGATGTGCCGAGGCGATGAGGTCCTCCGCGTTCACGATCGCGAGCTGGTAGTCGCGGACGGCGCTGTTCGATTCGTAGTCGCGATAGGCGAGAGCGCCGACGCCGGTGGCGGCGATGAGCAGCAGCACCGCGAGCGTGGTCATCGCTCGGCGCTGGCGCTTCGAGCGAGAGCGCGCCGTGTCAGGGTGTCGCGGGAGCGCCGCGCCGCGCCGCGGCATGAGCTCGAGCCCGACCGCGACGCTCTTGGTCGCGGCGGACGTCACCGGCGTCGTCGCGCCACGCAGCAGCCGCCCGACGTTCTCCCGTATTCGGGTCAGTCCGTCGAGCCGCGAACGGATGCCGTCGGCGATGGCGACGTCATCCGGCCGCAGGATCGGCGGGGCCTCGGGCGCGATGCGAACGGCCGCGCCAGTGGATTGCGCCACCTCGATGAAGATCACCGCGTCGCTGCCGGTGACACCGTCGGCGACCGCGCGATTGTGGATGTGCTCGGCGGCCGACCTCGGATGGAGCGTCACGGCCGCGTTCTTTAGAGCCTCGGCGCCGAGACCATCGACGAGCGCGGCGCTGGCGAGGATGACGGTGTCGCCCGCCTCGATCGACTGCCGCCACACCTTCGGTAGGACGTCGGCGTCGACGCCAAGCGATGCGGCTTCACGCGTGGTCGTCCGATGGACGAAGTCCGCGAGCTCGCCCGGCTCATCGCCTGGCAGGAAGAGCCGCGCGCGACGCACGAGGAAGACCTGCGCGCCGCCGACGCGCGACGTATAGAGCTCGTTGTTCACGACGACCGCGCACGCGCACTGGAGCGTGATGGATCCGCGGTTTTCGCGCAGCCGCTGCGCCGCGCGGCGGTTGGCCTGGCGCAGCGCGCGCCGCAGCGAGACCTCGATACCGGCGGAGAGGTCGTAGTAGTACTCGTGGCGCGTGAGCTCGGCGATCTCGCGCGCGATCTTTTCCGCCGGTCCAGGCGGCGACGACTCGAACAGCAGGTAGAGCCGGCCCTTCGTGCGGAGGGTCGCACCCGTCTCGGGCTCGCTGACGAGGATCACGTCGGCTCGGCTTGTTCGCACGTCCGCCGTGCTGCCGACCGTCGTGACGAAGCTCAACTGCGGCATGGCTTCCGAGTGTCCCAGACCCGTTGGTTCACGGCGAGGGCACACACCGAAGACGCGCGATCCGGCTCGCGGGCGCGCGGTCCGCGAGGGCCCGGAGCAGATCGCGCTCGCGGAGCCGGATCTCGCCGGCCCACTGCGCAGTCGGGACCAGGACGACGAGCGTGTCGCCATCGGCGCGCACGGCGCGCGTGCTCACGGCATCCGCGCCCAGGACGGTCGTCGCGGCCTCGCGCCAGGCGCGGACCGCGTCCGCGCGGGCGACGCCCTGGTCGATCCCGAACGTTCTGAGCGCGCTCTGTATCGCGCGCGCGATCGGTCTCATCCGACCTCGCCGCGCCGCACCGGCACCAGCGTTGCCCGCTCGCGCAGGACATCCGGCAGCGCCGTCGTGATGGCCGCTGTGAGCAGCACCTGGGCGTCCTCCGGGACGGCGCGCGCCAGCGCCTCCCGCCGACCCGGATCGAGCTCCGAGAGCACGTCGTCCAGGAGGAAGACCGGCTGCTCGCCGACACGCGACGCCAGCCACGCCGCCTCCGCTATCTTGAGCGAGAGCACCGCGCTGCGATGCTCGCCGCGGGACGCAAATGCGGGCAGCATCCGGCCGGCGGACGTCACGGCGAGATCGTCGCGCTGCGGCCCGACGAGCGACGCGCCCTGCCACCGTTCACGGTCGCGTTTCTCACGCAGGACGCGCTGGTACTCGGTCGCGCGCTCCTCCAGCGTGTCGCCCTCCACCTGTCCGTCGTATGCGAGCGCCAGCCCCTCAGCTCCGGTGAACAGTTCTGTCGCCCTCACGAACGGCGCGGCGAGATCAGCCACGAGACGCGATCGTCGGAGCGATATCGCCGCCGCGAGACGCACCAGCTCGCGATCCCAGAACGCCATCTCCTCCTCAGGGAGTTCGAGTTCCTCGCGGGCCACACGCAGGAGCGCATTGCGCTGCTCGAGGACGCGTTGAAGCTCGCGCATCTCGCGCCGGTGAGCGCGATCGATCTGTCCGAGCATCGCGTCGAGGAATCGCCGCCGGCCACTCGGTGCGGCCGCGAGCAACTCGACGTCCTCGGGAAAGAACGCGACGACTACGAGCTCCCCGGCGATGTCCTCCGATCGCTTCCCCGCGCCATCGAGGAGATAGCGCCGGGGACGGCGACGCTCGCCCTCCGGAGGCGCGAAGAGCAGCGTCTCGACGCGGCGGTGATCCTCGGCGCGATCGACCTCGGTGCGGACGCGCGCCGTCGTCGCGCCCCAGCGGACCATCTCGGTGTCGTCGTGCGCGCGGGGCGAGTCGCCGCGCGCGATGAGGTGGATCGCCTCGAGCAGATTCGTCTTTCCCGCGCCGTTGGGTCCAACGAAGGCGACGGCGCCGCGCGCGAGCGGCAGCTCCACCTGTGCGTAGCTGCGGAAGTCTTCGAGCGCGAGTTTGGAGACGCGCACGACTAGGCCGGGATGCGGAGCGGCATCACCACGTGGAGGTAGTCCGGATCGCCGACGATCTTCACGACGCCCGGCGCGAGCGGCCCGCCGAGCTCGAGCGCGACCTCAGGCGCCGTGAGGCTGCCGAGCGCGTCGGCGATGAAGCGCGAGTTGAAGGCGATGGTCGTGTTCTGTCCCTCAACCGACGCGTCGACCTTTGCCGTCTGATCGCCGACCTCAGCCGCGTTCGCGCTGATGACGAGCGGCGGGTGATCCGCGGGGTTGACCTGGAAGCGGAGCATGTTCGCCGAGTCGCGCGCGAACAGCGACGCGAGGCGTGTTGCCTGGAGGAGCTCCTCTCGCTGCACCACGATCCTCGTCGCGGGCTTGCCCTGTGGAATGACCTGACGGTAGTTCGGGAACTGACCTTCGATGACACGTGAGACGAGGTCGGCTTCGGGTGTGTGGAAGATCACCTGGCTGCCGTTCGGCGTGACGAAGATGTCGACCGGGTCGTCGCTGTCGTCGATGATGCGCTGCACTTCTTGCAGGCTGCGCGCAGGGATGATGACCTCGAGCTTTCCTTCGATGCTCTCCAATAGCTTCGCGTTCCGCACCGAGAGTCGGTATGGATCGGCCGCGGCCATCGTGATCTTGTCACCCTCGAGCGTGGTCAGGACGCCGGTGAGGACCGGTCGACTGTCGTCAGTCGTCGCGACGAATGCGACCTCACCGATCATGCGACGTAGCGTGGACTTGCTCACGCGGGTCGTCGGCTTGTCCGGTGCCGCCGGGATGATCGGGAATTCCTCAGCATCCATGCCTTTGAAGTTCGCTTCATACGGATCGCGGCGCAGATGCACCGTCTTCGTGCGGACGTTGAGCGACAACTCGGTGGGACCGGGTGGGAGCGAGTTCACGAAATCGGTGAAGAGCTTCGCCGGCACGGTGATCGCGCCTTCGTCGTCGACCTTCGCGGGCACCCAGCAGTTGATCCCGACCTCGAGATTCGTCGCGGTGAGCTTCAGGCGTCCGCCCTCGGTGCGCAGCAGGACATTGCCAAGGATCGGCAAGCTGCCTCGCGTTGAGACCGCTCGTCCCGCGATCTGGAGCCCACGCGCGAGGTTCTCCTGTAGACAAGTGACCTTCACGAGGTCCCTCCCGTACCGTTCCCTGAAGATCTATATAAGACGCTGCTACCAGCAGTAGTGGTGTGGACTATGCCCGTTCCGAGATGCTGTTGTCGCCCCATGGCCAGTCCGGCGTTGCTCCAGCACGCGTTCGCGCGTTGTCTTCAAGCTGTGGATGGGGATAGGAGCGGCTGGGGACGGTGACCAGGGGTCCATGGCCGAATGTTCTGTTGTTCAACGGTCGTCGCCTCTCACCACAAGCATTTGGTACACATGTCCACAAATGGGTGCGCTTATCCACACATTGTGAGGGCTTATCCACACCGGGGCACCCCGCGCGAAACCCCAGGAATTTCGCCGGATTTTGCCCGGGGCGACTACTGCGGCGTGCGCGAAGCGCAAACGCCAAGCAAATGAGCGCAGCGAAGCTGCGCGATCACTCCGTGTACAGCATCTCCCGGAGGGCTCCGACGTCCCGGCGGAAGTCGTCGTTCTCCGCCATCTCACGCTCGATCTTCTCGCAGCCGTGCAGGACGGTGGAGTGGTCGCGGCCCCCAAGAGCCTCGCCGATGCGCATCAGAGGCGCCTCGGTCTCCTCGCGCATGAGGTACATCGCGATCTGGCGCGGCAGGACCACCTGCTTGTCGCGGGCCTTGCCCCGGAGCTGCTCGGACGGCACGCCGTAGTAGCGCGCGACGGTCTCGACGATGCGATCGGGCGAGAGCGTCTTCTGACGCGGGTTGTAGAGGATGTTCTGAAGCATCTCCTGGGCGAGCTGCGTCGTCACGGGGACCGCGCTGAGGGTCGCATACGCGACGATCCGCGTGAGCGCCCCCTCGAGCTCCCGGATGTTCGAGACGATCCGCTGTGCGAGGAAATCGATGACCGGTGGCGGGACGGCGACCGACTGCGCCTCCGCTTTTGCGCGCAGGATCGCGATGCGTGTCTCGAGGTCCGGCGTCGAGATGTCCGCGATAAGTCCCCACTCGAACCTGGAACGCAGACGATCCTCGAGCCGCTCGATCGCCTTCGGCGGCCGATCGCTCGACAGGACGATCTGCTTTCCCTCCTCATGGATGGCGTTGAAGGTGTGGAAGAACTCTTCCTGCGTGCCCTCCTTGCCCGTGAGGAACTGGATGTCGTCGATGAGAAGCACGTCGATGCGCCGATACCGCTCGCGGAACTCTTCGCTCTTCTGGCCGCGGATCGAGTTGATGAACTCATTCGTGAACTTTTCACTCGTCGCGTACGCGACACGCTTCTTTGGATGGCGCGAGATCACTGCGTGACCGATGGCATGCATGAGGTGGGTCTTCCCGAGGCCCGAGCCGCCGTAGATGAAGAGCGGGTTGTAGCTGTGGCCGGGGCGCTCGGCGACGGAGAGGGCGGCGGCGTGGGCCAAACGGTTGTTGGACCCGACGACGAACGTCGAGAACGTATAGCGCGCATTGAGCAGTGCGGCAGCGGTGGCGTCGCGGCGCTCCTGCGCCGGAGCCGCCCCGGTCGGCACGGACGACACGCCCCCGCCCCCGGCTGCAGCCACTGGACGGTCTGACCGGACCGACGCGGCCGTGAGCGTCACGAAACGCACATCGACAGTTCGCCCCACCAGATGCCGTAGGGCATCACGCACCTGTTGGCGGTACTTGTTCTCGAGCCATTCGCGCGCGAAGGCGTTGGGAACGCCGACGCAATAGACATCGTCCTCTTCGGAGACGATCGCGGTCTCTTTGAACCAGGTGTCGTAGTTGGCTTTGGTGAGTCCGAGCTGCAGCTCGCCGAGGGCCGCATGCCAGAGCTGCTTCAGGTTCAACGGCTCCCCTTCTCTGCGCTCGAACATACGCCGCCCCCACAAACACGATCGCGCGAGATGCCGCCACACCGAACGCGAAGATAAGGAAAGGTCCGCCCGCTGGAAGCCACGGAACAGTAGCACAGGCACACTGCTAGACTTCTCGCACACACAGCACATATCCATTGATATTTCATTCGTCCATTTTTTTCGGGGGAGAAGGGACAGTTCGTGAAGCGCACGTATCAGCCGAAGACACGTCGCCGCGCGCGAGTGCACGGTTTTCGCGCGCGTATGAAGACGACGGGCGGCCGCAAAGTGTTGGCGCAGCGTCGCGCGCGTGGACGGAAGCGCCTGACCGTCGCCTGAACGACCTCGCCGGCATGAACGCCGCGCGCTTGCGGCGATCCATTGATATCGCGGCCGTGCGAAAGATCGGGCGCGGCGTTCGCGACGCCGCATTCGTCGCGCGGTTCTTACCGAACGAGGTGAGCGTCATGCGCATCGCGGTGTCCGCGCCGCGTACGGTGGGTATCTCCACGATCCGCAACCGCGCGAGACGTCGCGTTCGCGAGGCATTTCGGCTGGCCTGCGAGGCGGTGGACGCTATGCCTGCGCAGGACATCGTCGTGACCGTGCGCCGCGAGGCGATTTCTGCCGATTTTTCGGCACTTCGAGCGGCGGCGACGGCCGCGCTCGGGACCGCGCGCCACTCACGGGGATGAAGACGGTCGCGCTTTCCCTGCTGCGTTTCTACAAGACGCATGTGAGCCCACAGCTTCCTTCCGCGTGCCGCTACACGCCCACCTGCTCCGAATACGCGATGGAGGCCATCGAGCGGTACGGAGTGATCAAGGGCGGTTGGCTCGCGACGCGCCGCGTGGTTTCGTGCAATCCGTTCAGCCGCGGCGGGTATGACCCTGTGCCGGAGCACTGATGGACATCCTGACACTCTGGAACTCGCTCCTAGTCCACCCGATCATGAACCTCACGCTCTTCGCGTACTCGTTCATCCACGACTTCGGGCTAGCCGTGATCTTCGTGACGATCCTGATCCGTCTCGCGCTGTATCCGCTGTACGTCACACAGATCCGCTCGCAGCGCGCCATGCAAGAGGTCGCGCCGGCGATGGAAGAGCTCAAGAAGAAGTACGGGAAGGATCGTCAGCGCTTCAGCCAGGAGCAGATGAAGCTCTACAGCGAGCGTGGCGTGAATCCCGCCGCGGGCTGCTTACCGCTGGTGCTGCAGATGCCACTGCTCATCGCGCTCTACAACTCGCTGCTCCAGCTTGGCTGCGGCCTCGGCCCGCCGCCAGGCAATCTCTGCCCCGGCCTTTCGCACGACATGGTCGAAAGCTTCCGCTACGCGTTCATCTCCAATCCCATCCTGCCTGATGGCGCCCTGGACACGACCGCGCATTGGCTGCCGTGGATCTCCCGCGGACTGCAGCACCCCGACCCGTTCTTCATCCTGCCCGTCCTCGCCGGACTGGTACAGCTCATCGCATCCGTGATGGCGATGCCGGCGAAGCAGGTCAAGAGCGATGACCCAGCTCAGCGCATGACGCAGTCGATGGCCTACACGTTCCCGCTCATCACCGTGGTCATCGGCGCGCAGTTCCCCGCGGGCCTGACGCTCTACTGGATCGCGACGACGGTGTTCCAGATCGTGCAGCAGTATTTCGTGAGCGGTTGGGGCCAGCTGCCCAAGTACGTGCCATTCCTTCGCGGCATCCCGACACCCGCGGACCGCGAGCTCCACCGCCGCGAGCAGGCCGCGATCGTCGAGGCGCGTAAGGACATGAAGGACAAGGACGACGAGGAGTCGGACGAACGCGAGTCACAGCCCGCGGCACCGGTCGTCTCGAATGGCGGCCGGCGACGCGGACGTAGGAGGGGGAAGCGATGAGTCCACTGCGCGGGGAGGAATTCACGGGCCGCACCGTTGAAGAGGCGATCGAGCGCGGACTGCGGGCGCTCGGCCGCAAACGGAGCGAGGTCGACATCGAGATCCTCGAGAAGGGCAAGCCCGCGAACGTGCTCGGTATGGGTGGCGAGGATGCGCGGGTGATGCTCTCGTTCCAGGAGGACGAGCGCGCGGCTGAGCCCGAACCAGTCATCGACGAGGCCGAGGTCCCGCGCCGTCCGGACGCCGGGAGCCGTGCGCGCGAGGAGGAGGCCGAGGAGGCCTCGCCGGCGTTCGCTGAGGAGCTCGCGCTTGGCGCGACCGTGCTGCGCGAACTGCTCGACGCGATGGGCGTCGAGGCCGAAGTGGCGCTCGAGGATCGACCGGGCATGGAGGGGGTCGATGTCCTCGGGGCCGATCTCGGCGCACTCATCGGCCGCGGTGGCGAGAACCTCGTCGCGCTGCAGCAGATCGTGAGCGCGATAACCTCGAAGAAGGTCGGCCGGTCGGTGCATGTCCCGGTGGACATCGAGGGGTATCGGCGCCGGCGCGAGGACCAGCTGCGCGAGATCGCGCAGCGTGTCGCGTCGCGGGTGCGCGCGAGCGGCCAGGCCGTGACGCTCGAGCCGATGCTCGCCTACGAGCGCCGCATCGTTCACCTGTCGGTGCAGGGCCAGCAGGGCCTGAAGACCGAGTCGGTGGGCATGGAGCCGAACCGCCGCGTCGTCATCAGCTCGACCGCGCCTGGCGCCCGGGGACCGTTCCGCGAGGGCGGGATGGGTGGCGGTGGCGGTTTCCGCCCGCGGCCGCCCGGCGGCCCGGGCACCGGCGGATATGGGCCGCGCCGCGGCTACGGACCACGCCCCGGCGGCTATCGACCTCGTCCCGAACGCGGCCCCTAGCGCGCGGAGCTGGTGACAGAGCACCCGAGGCGCCGTTAGCTTCCTTGCCGTGACCGACCCGAACTGGCTGCCAGCGCGCGTCCGCCGCAATTTCCGTATCGATCTCTTCAGCGGGATCGGCGCGGGCGCCTTCGTGACCGTTCTCATCGCCTTCATGCCGGTCGTCGTCCGGCGCATGGGCGGGTCGACGACGGACGTGGCCATCGTCGTCGCCGGACCCTTCATCGGCAACCTGCTGTCGCCGATCTTCGCCTACCTGCTCGCCCACCTGCCGATCGTTCGCGTCGTCGCGGGCGCCGCGAGCCTCTCGCGTTTCGTCTTCATGATCGGTGTGCTCCTCGCCGCGACACCCTTCATGCTCGCGCTCACCAGCGTCACGTTCTGGATCATCACCGTGTCGAACATCGCGGCCTACACGGCCCTGATGCAGGGCATCTATCCCGACCGCGAGCGCGCGTTCGCGATGGGCAACGTGCGGGTCGGCGCATCGATCGCGGGCATCGCGGCGGCCGCGCTCGCCGGGACCTTCATCGACGTGGTCCCGGTGCAGTGGGTCTTTGCCGCCGCTGCGCTCGTCGGACTTCCTGGCGCCCTCGCATTCTTTTGGATCCGCTACGAGGGACCCGCCGCACCTCCGGCGCGCCGGCCGGCCCCGGTGATCGCGCGTGACATATGGGCGGACCTTCGGTATCGCAAGCTGCTGCTCGCGTTCACGCTCTTCGGTACCGGCAATCTCATGAATTTCGCCGTCTTCCCGATCCTGCTGGTCGACCACTTCGACGCGTCGAACGGGTTCGTCGGCACGCTCGCGATCGTGCAGTCGGCGACGCAGATCGTCGCCTATCCCGTCATCGGCCGGATCATCGATCGCGGTTCGACGCTGCGCCAGACCCTGCTCGCCACGCTGCTCACCTTGCTGGTGCCGATCGGCTACCTCGTCGCTCCCGGGACCTGGGCGCTCTTGCCAGTGGCGGTGATCATCGGCGTCGCGGTCTCGAGCGGCGAGCTCACGGCGTTCACGAACATCGTGCACATGGCGCCGCGGGCGCGGATCGCTGAATACGCCGCAGCGAACGCGTTCCTGCTCGGCGTGCGCGGCACGGTCGCGCCCTTCGCGGCCGCGGCACTGCTCGGCATGGTCCAACCCCAGGTCGTCCTCGTGTTGGGAACGCTGCTCATGACGACGGGCGCGCTGGTGCTCGCACAGCTGGTGCGCGCGCCTGCCCCTGCGGTGGAGATCGCCCCGGCCGAGGCCTAGCGGAGCGGTATGCCGCTCGTGCGCATGGCGTCGGCGAAACGGTCCGCGATCAGCTGGTAGCCAGCGTCCGACGGGTGGAAGCCGTCGCCGGAAACGGTGATGGTGCTGACGAGCTCGGCGCTTCCGGTGAAGAGGTCGACGCCGATGACGCGCCCGGGATGTTTGGCGGCGATCGCCGCGATCGCGGCGTTGTACGCGGTGATGAGCTTGAACAGCGCGACCTTGTCCGCGTCCTTGTACGCGGGCACCGGCCGCAGATCCGGAACGTTGCCGACGAAGATCTTCGCGGCGGTGCCCGACACGAGCGCGTCCACGATCGCCCCGAGATCGTTCGCGAACGACGCGGGCTCGATGGTGGCGTTCATGTCGTTCACCGCGAGCCAGATCGAGACCACGGTCGGTCGCTGCGCGATCGCGCCAGGGAGCTGCGCGGTGCGGGCCTGAACGGCGACCGAGCCCGACACGCCGACGTTGACATATGCGCTGCCCGGCGGCAGGCGACTCGCGATGCGCGCAGGCCATGAACCGGTCGCGGGATCGCTCGCGCCGACGCCGACGGCGTCGGACGCGCCGATCGCGACGTAGCGGATCGCCGCGGTGGGTCCCGGCGCCACCGTCTCGGTGGGACTCAGCGTCACGCGTGCCAGTGTGGACGGGGTCGTGGTCGCGGGCGCGGCGGTACCGGCGCGGGACGAGGGTCCCGAGCAGCCCGTGACGAGCAGGAGCGCGAGGAACAAACAGGCACGCTGCAAGGTTAGAATTGATGGTGCCTGAAAGGGCCACGGGGATGCGTGGTTTCGACAGGGCAGGCGACGTGAGCGTCGCGAGCCGAGGAACGCCGTTCCTCCTCGTTAATCCGAACGGCAGCCAGATAACTGGCAACACTTCTTACGCACTCGCTGCCTAGTCAGTGAGCGTCCTCCCGGTCTCCCCTTCGCGGGCCGGGAAGGGCGAAAGAAGCGAAGGTGCGGTCCGCTGATCGGCTGGTAGGCG
>JALYLT010000034.1 GCA_030774095.1 Chloroflexota bacterium | reverse complement strand
AGTTCGATCTGCTCGCGTTCTTCATGGCGCATGCGGGGCAGGTCTTCGGTCGGGAGCAGCTGCTCGCGAGCGTCTGGGGCTACGACTTCGCCGGTGACTCGCGCACCGTCGATACGCACGTGAAGACCCTGCGCGAGAAGCTCGACGACGATGCGGAGCATCCGCTGTGGATCGACACCGTTCGCGGCGTGGGCTATCGCTTCCGCGAGACGCCACCCGCCTAACCGATCCCGCCCCGAGACGGGCCGTTCACCGAGCGTTCACACAGCCCTCACCCTCCACACATGCCGCAACACCAGCCTGTCACCAGGCCCCGCGACGCTGGACGGGACATGAGTGGAGGTAGGAGAGAGATGAAAAAGCCCCTGATCGCGTCCATCCTCGCGTTCGCGACGTTGCTAACCGCCTGCGGCGGCGCGACCCCGGCCGCGACCAGCGCACCGAGCGGTGGCGCCACCGCCGCGGCCGACCCGTGCGGCGTGCCCGTGAAGGGCAAGTGCCCGACCGAGGCGAACGCGCTCACCGGCGCGGGCGCGACGTTCCCGGCCCCGATCTACACGAAGTGGGTCGATGAATACAACAAGCTCACCGGCATCCAGATCAACTACCAGGCCGTGGGCTCTGGCGGCGGCATCAAGTCGTTCACCGACAAGACGGTCGACTTCGGCGCCTCTGACGTCCCGCTGACCGATGCGCAGATCGACGCCATCACCGGCGGCCTCTACATGGTGCCGACGATCATGGGCGCCGTCGTCCCGACCTACAACATCCCGAACGTGACGGCGTCCCTCAAGTTCACGCCCGACACCCTCGCCGGGATCTACCTCGGAACGATCACGAAGTGGAACGACCCGAAGATCACGAGCGAGAACACCGGCGTAACGCTCCCTGACACGGCGATCACGACCGTCCACCGCTCGGATGGCTCGGGCACGACCGGCGTCTTCACCGATTACCTCTCGAAGATCAGCGCGGATTGGAAGACCAGGGTCGGCTCCGCAACATCAGTGAACTGGCCGGGCGGCGTGGGCGGCTCAGGCAACGCCGGCGTCGCGGGTGCGGTGAAGAGCACACCCGGCGCCATCGGTTATGTCGAGCTGATCTACGCGATCCAGAACAAGATCACCTACGGCGTCGTAAAGAACGCCGCCGGCAAGTACGTCGAGGCGAGCCTGGACTCGACGACCAAGGCTGCCGACGGCTTCACGATGCCCGACCTCGGCAACCTCAAGGGACAGCAGGCGAAGATCTCGATCACCAACTCGAGCAACGCGGATGCCTGGCCGATCTCCACCTTCACGTTCCTCATCGTCGGCAAGGACATCTCGGACAAGGCGAAGGCCCAGGCGATCCTCCGATTCGCCTGGTACGGCACGCATGAAGGGCAGGTCTTCTCGAAGGAGCTCGGTTACGCGCCGCTGCCATCGGGTGTCGTGACCTCCGCCGAAGCCGTGCTCCGCGCGGTGACCAGCGGCGGCACCGCGGTCCTACCCAAGTAGCTTCGTGACCCGCACGTTCGACCGGGCGTTCGCGACTGGCGTGGCGGCACTGGCGCTGCTGGTGCCGCTCACGCTCGTCGCGATCGCGGTGCTCATCCTCGTCGGTGCCTGGCAATCGCTCACGACCTTCGGGTTCTCGTACTTCACGACGACCGTCTGGGATCCGGTGCACTTCGTCTTCGGCGCCGCAGCCTACGTCTACGGAACCGTCGTCACGACCGTGGTGGCGGTCGCGATCGCCACCCCGATCGCCGTCGGTGCCGCGATCTACCTCACCGAGTTCGCTCCGCGCGCGGTGCGCGCACCCGTCGCGTTCACCATCGAGCTCCTCGCGTACATCCCCAGCATCGTCTACGGCCTCTGGGCGATCTTCGTCATGGTCCCGGTGATGCGCGCCGTCGTCGAGCCAGGGCTGCAGGCGACGCTCGGCCAGCTGCCGGTGATCGGCAAGCTGTTCAGCGGAACGCCGATCGGGCTCGATCTCCTGAGCGGCGGCGTGGTCCTCGCGATCATGATCTTGCCGATCCTCATGGCCGTGTCGCGCGAAGTGCTGCTCGCGGTCCCGCCGACGCAGCGCGAGGCGATGATCGGCCTGGGCGCGACTCGCTGGGAAGCCGTGAGCCGGGCGGTCCTGCCCTACGCGCGGCCAGGGATCATTGGCGGCGCGGTCCTCGGCGTCGCTCGAGCCTTCGGCGAGACGATGGCCGTGACCATGGTCGTCGGGAACTCCTCGCGTGATATCAGCGGTTCGCTCTTCATCCCGGGCTACACCATGGCCTCGGCGATCGCGAACCAGTTCGTGGAGGCCGACAGCGATCTGTATTTCAGCGCGATCGTCGAGATCGCGCTCGTGCTGCTCCTCGTCGGGATCGTCGTGAACGCCTTCGCGCGAGTGCTCATCCGACGCTCGGTCGCCGATCGCCCTGCGGGCGCGGTGGTCTGACATGGCCGTTGCGGCGATCACTCCGTCGTCGGCGATCCCGGCGCGTCACCACGTGGCCGCCCGGCGACGCGTCGCGGAGGGCGCCGTCATCGGGCTCCTCATGCTGGCGACGCTGGTCGCGGTGGCCCTCCTCGTCACGATCCTTGGGTACGTCATCGTTCGCGGTCTCCCCGCGATCGACCTCGCCTTCTTCACCGAGCGGCCGAGGCCCTTCGGCGAGGTCGGCGGCGGCATCGCACCGGCGCTGATCGGGACCGTCATGCTCGCCGCGGTCTCGGGCGCGATCGCGATCCCGGTGGGGATCGCCGCCGCGATCTTCGTCGTCGAATACCGTTCCGGCCGTTTCGCCGAGCCGGTGCGCTTCGCGGCGGAGCTCATCGCCGGACTGCCATCGATCGTGATCGGGGTCTTCGTGTGGACCCTGCTCGTGAGGGGCCTCGTCGGCCACTACGCAGCGATCGCTGGCGCGGTCGCGCTCGCGGTGATCATGGTCCCGATCGTCGCGCGCACCGTCGAGGAGGTGCTGAGGCTCGTCCCGAACTCTCTGCGCGAAGCGGCGCTCGCGCTCGGCGCACCGCGCTGGAAGGTCATCCTGTCGATCGTCCTGCCCACGGCGCGCGCGGGTCTGCTCACCGCGTCGATCCTCGCGCTGGCGCGATCGGCCGGGGAGACAGCTCCGCTTCTGCTCACCGCGCTCGGCAACGATTTTTTCAGCACCGATCTGCTGCGGCCCATCGGTGCCCTTCCGCTCGCGATCTATCGGTACGCGATCTCGCCGTACGACGATTGGCACACGAAGGCGTGGGGCGCCTCCCTCGTCCTGGTCGTCGTGATCGGTGCCTTTGGCCTCCTGCTGCGGGTCGTCGCGCGGCAGCGGGTTCGCTGACCCGGTGGACGGGGAGAAAAGCATGTCAGTGACGATGCGCGACACCGAAACACGCGTGCCCCAGGGCGAGGCCGCGAAGCGGCCATCGTCCGTGGCGGAGTCGCCGACGACGCCTCGTGCGATCGCGCTGCGCACCCAGAAGCTGTCCGCCTACTACGGGGCCGCCCAGGCCGTCGGCGATGTCGATCTCACGTTCGAGGTCGGCGCGGTCACCGCCATCATCGGGCCGTCCGGCTGTGGGAAGTCGACGCTCCTTCGTTGCCTCAATCGCATGCACGAGACGACACCGGGCGCACGCGCCACCGGTCGCGTCATGCTCGGTGACGTCGAGGTCTACGCGCCGGCGACCGATCCGGTCGAGGTCAGGAGCATGGTCGGGATGGTGTTCCAGAAGCCGAACCCGTTCCCGATGATGAGCGTCTACGACAACGTTGCCGCGGGCCCGCGGCTTCGCGGCTGGAAGATGACGCGTCGCGAGATGGACGACCTCGTCGAGCGGAACCTCCGCCGCGCCGCGCTGTGGGATGAGGTCAAGGACCGTCTCCATCGCTCTGGCGCCGCGCTCTCCGGCGGGCAGCAGCAGCGGCTCTGCATCGCGCGCGCTCTCGCGACGGATCCGAGCGTGCTGCTGATGGACGAGCCCTGCTCGGCCCTCGACCCGATCGCCACATACAAGATCGAGGAGCTTGTGCGCGAGCTGAGTCACGAGGTCACGATCGTGATCGTCACGCACAACATGCAGCAGGCCTCACGGGTCAGCGAGCGGACGGCGTTCATGCTCGCGGCCGACGACGGCGTCGGCCGGCTCGTCGAGTTCGGCCAGACCGACGACCTGTTCACGATGCCAAAGGACCCGCGCACCGAGGCGTACATCACGGGGCGCTTCGGATGACCGTGCGCTCGATCCACGCCCGCGCCGCGCTCGACGACGGCCTGGCCCAATTGCAGGCCGACCTCCGTGCGATGACCAGCCTGCTCGATGTCGCGATCGAGCGCAGCGTGCTATCGCTCCAGACACTGGATCAGCGGCTCGCGGGACTCGTGATCGCGGGCGATCAGCAGATCAATAAGATGCGCTTCACCATCGAGGACCGCGCGATCCACCTCATCGCCACCCAGCAGCCCATCGCCGGCGACCTGCGGTTCATCGTTGCGACGCTCATGGTGGTCTCGGAGATCGAGCGCATGGGCGACTACGCCGCGGGCATCGCGAAGGTCACGCAGCTCCACGAGGGCCGTCGGTTGCTGAAACCGCTCGTCGACGTTCCCGAAATGGCCCGCCTCGTCCGGGAGATGCTCCGCGAGGCGGTCGACGCGTTCCTCCAGCGCAACGAGCACACCGCCGAGCGCGTCGCGTTCCAGGACGATGAGGTCGACCGCCTGTACAACATCGTCTACCGCGAGCTGCTGCAGTACATGACCGAAGACCCGACCACCATCGATCGCGCGACCTGGCTCCTGTGGGTCGCGCATAACCTCGAGCGCATGGGCGACCGGATCCAGAACATCTGCGAGCGCACCGTGTACGAGGTCACCGGTGTGATGCGCGAGTTCACGTCACACAGCCCGCGACCACCGGAGGAATGACGGCGCAGCGCGTCCTCTTCCTGTGCACGCACAACTCCGCGCGCTCGCAGATGGCCGAGGCGTTCCTGCGCGAGCGCGGCGCGGGCCGGTTCGACGTGGAGAGCGCCGGCACGGAAGCGCGCGGGCTGAATCCGCTCGCCGTGCAGGCGATGGCCGAGCTGGGGATCGACATCTCGCTACAGGAGTCGAACACGCTCGATCGCTACGTGAACGAGCCGTTCGACCTCGTCATCACCGTGTGCGACGAGGCGAACGAGGCGTGCCCGTACTTCCCGAACGCGAAGGAGCGGCGGCACTGGTCGTTCCCCGACCCTTCCGCGGTGCGCGGCGATGACGTGACACGCTTCGCCGCGTTTCGCGTCGTGCGCGATGCGATCCGCGAGCGGATCGAGCGGGAGCTGCTCTAGCTCGCGCCGCCCATACCCGCGAAGCCAACATCGGTAAGCCCGTCGAACTGCGTCTGGATGATCCGGATCCCGGGCGCCCCGCGAGCGCGCAACCGCTCGTAGCTCCCGTCAACCGAGCGTTCGTCGCGCGCCGCAACGACGAGGGACGCGATGCCGGTGACGCCGTTGGCATGCCGCGCCGCGTCTCCGGCTGGGACACGGAGATCTCGCGGCGTGAGATCTTCGATCAGGAACGGAAGCGGCGCGCGAAGGAACGCGACGCGCCATCGGAGCGCCACTCCATCGGGACGCGTGCGCCCACCTTCGGCTGCATCGCGCACGACGAGGTCTTTCAGCTCGGACACGTCCTGGGCAAGGTCATCTGAGAGCACGGCGAAATCGGCGAAGCCGCCACTCGTCGCATGAGTCCACCACCGATGCGTGGGATCGGGCCTCCGGAACCCAACGATCTCGAGGTAGCTGCCATCGGCGAAGCAGACGAGGGCGTTGTGCGTGACGCCGCCGGCGTGCTGGCCACCGGGCGTGACGGTGAAGCCCTGACGCCTGTAGTCGTCAACAGCCGCGGCAAGGTCGCGCGCGATATAGACCACGTGGTCGAGCATCTTCAGCACCACGCTGTACTAGCACTGCCGGGCCGACGGCGTCTGGCTAGAACGCGATGAGCGGACGCCACGTCCCGAGCGCGATGCTGAGCGAGGTCGCGCCGACCGCGAGCACGAGCGCTCCCGCGACGAGCGCACCGTCGGGCAGAGTGAGGGCGCGCGGACGGGCGAGCGTCCGGCACGGCTGCGCGCCGAATCCGCGCGCGTCCATCGCCAGCGCGAGGCGCGTCGCGCGCCGGATCGCCGCGACGAGAAGGCCGAGCGCGCGACCTGGGAACGCGCGTAGCCGATCCACATAGGTTCGGTCGGCCTCGATACCTCGTGCGCGGCGCGCGAGGCCCAGCACGTCCCACTCGCGAGAGAACAGCGGGAACAGGCGGAAGGCGGCGAGCGCGCCGACGACGAAGCGCGACGGCGCGTGCGCATGCTCGACGAGCGCGTCGGCGAGGTCGGTCGGGTCGATCGTCGCGACCGCGAGCATGCCGGCGAGCGAGACGCCGATGATGCGCAGCGCGATCGCGGCGCCGGCCACCGCGCTCTGCGAGAGGGCCGCGTTGAACAGGCCGAAGCTGGCCGCGCCGATGAGGAGCGGGGCGGCACGCGCGGCAAGCGAGCGCGGCGGAAGCCCGCTGAAGCGGGCGGCGACGAGCAGCGCGCCGACGACGACCGACGACGTGACGAGGTCGACGGTGATGAACAGCGCGAGCATGAGGATGAGCGCAGCCACGATCTTGGCGATCGGATGCAGCCGCGCGAGCGGCGCCCGCGGGTCGGGGACGAGCGGCTCGAGGAGCCTCATGCCGCGCGGCCGCCCGCGAGGCGCAGGGTCCGATCGCCAAGTGACGCAACGAGGTCTTCGTCGTGCGTCGCGAAGAGCGTCGCTCCGCCGCCGTCGCAGTGAGCGGCGAGGAGCGCCACGAGCTCGGCATACGTGCGGCGGTCCTGTCCGAACGTCGGCTCGTCGAGCACGAGCAGTGGCGGCGCCGTCGCGAGCGCGGTCGCGACCGACAACCGGCGCTGCTCGCCGCCCGACAGCGTGAACGGGTTCGCGGCGGCGAGGTGGGTGAGGCGCAGGCGCTCGAGCAGGTCCATCGCGATCCGCCGCGCGTCGGACGCATAGCGACCCGCGCGCAGCGGGCCGACCATGAGCTCCTCGTCGACGCGACCTGTGACGAACTGATGCTCCGGATCCTGGAAGACGGTGCCGACGCGCGCGACGAGACGCCGCGCGGGGAGCGACCAGGGCTCAGCGTCCTCGAGCGCGACGCGTCCGCGCGCCGGTCGCAGCAGGCCCGCGACGAGGAGCGCGAGGGTCGACTTCCCCGACCCATTCGGTCCGGTGACGGCGAGGGCTTCGCCGGCGCGCACCGCGAGGTCGACGCCGCCGACTGCCCACGTCTCCGTGCCCGGATAGCGGAAGGCGACGTCTTCAGCGCGCGCGAGCTCAGGGCCGAACTTCGTGCGTGGGTTCGGGCCCGCCGGCGGCGGACCGGGTACCCACACGCCGAGCTCGGCGAGCCGCACCCCGTAGCGCGTGAAGACGTCCTCTGGTCCTCCGTCCACGACGACACCGCCGCCCGCTTCGATGACGACGACGCGATCGACGAGGGGCAAAGAATCCGTGACGCGGTGCTCGACGAGCACGAGCGTCATGTCGTGCAGCTCGGCGAGCGTGTCGCGCACGGTCCGCGCGCCGGCGGGATCGAGGTTCGCGGTCGGCTCGTCGAGCAGCAGCAGGCGCGGCCGCAGTGCGAGCGCACCGGCGATCGCGAGGCGCTGCTTCTCGCCCCCCGACAGGGCCGCTGTGGAGTGGTCCTCCGGATATGGGAAGTGCACCTGCGCGAGCGCACGGTGCACGCGCGGCCAGATCGCCGCCGTTGGAACGCAGTGGTTCTCGAGCCCGAACGCGACGTCGTCGCCGGCGCGCGCCATGACGAGCTGCGCTTCGGGATCCTGGAACACGATGCCGATCGCGTCGCGCGCCTCGTGAGGCAGCCGACCGTCCACGCGGAGCTCGCCCTCGGATTCGCCGCCGCCGCTCGCATCGAGCAGGCCCGCGAGCGCCGCGAGAAGCGTGCTCTTGCCGGCGCCCGACGCCCCGAGCAGGAGCACGCGCTCGCCGGGGTCGATGTGCAGATCGAGACCGCGCACCGCCCAGGCCTGACGCCCGGCGTGGCGCCAGCCCCAGCCCTTCGCCTCGATCGCCGCGCCCAGGGTGGTGGTCACGCGAGTGGACTCTAGATGCGCTGCTGCGATCGACCCGATGGGAACTGCGCGAGCACGCCGGTCGCGACGAGCGCACGGGTCAGCCACCACGAGCCGACGCCCGCGATGACGATCGCCGAGATCAGCATGAACACACCGATCACGAGCTGATCGGTGAGTGGCAGCTCCGCGTAGTAGAGCGGCGTGTCGTGGATCCACGCGCCGACGGCCGCGAGCGCTGCGGCGAGCAGCGCCGCCACGAGGTCCCAGCGCCGGTACCGGAACAGCGCGAAGGCGAGCTCCGCGCCCGCGCCCTGGAACAGACCCGAGAGCGCGGCGTCGAGGCCCCACTGCGAACCGAGGATCAGCGAGACGCTCGCCGCGACGAGCTCGGCGAAGAGCGCCGCGCCGGGCTTCTGCACGACGAGCCCCGCGACGACACCCGCGGCGAGCCACGTTCCGTACAGGATGTTCTGCGCGGGCGGGACGGCCAGAAAGGCCGGACTGGCCGCGGCCCACAGCGCGTTCCAGGCCCAGAACACGACGCCGAATGCGACTGCGATGGCAGCCGTCACGACGATGTCCACCGTTCGCCAGGACATAGACGACCTCACGAGACACCTCCACTGCGTGTTTCGATGACGAGCAGCACGCCACGGTCGCACGCGACCGAAGCGCCCGCGGACACCACGACGTTCGAGAGACCGCGCGCGGCGCCGAAGTGCAGCGTCTCGCCGGCCAGCGGGTATTTGAGGCGGTGCGTGCGAACGCCTTCGGCATCGCCGCGCACCGCGAGCAGAGTCACGAGATCACCGGCCGCGCCGGCGAGGTCCAACGTCTCACCGCCATGCAGCGCGCGCACGGTCACTTCGCCGCGGATAGCGCGCACCCGCAGCCCGCGGTATCCGTCGGACGCGATCAGAAGCGTGTTCGCGAGCTCATGATCGAACCGGGCACCGCCCAACGTCCCGAGGAGCACGATGTCATCGGCGTTGGCCCCCGTCGCGTACGCGATCGCGAGCTCGAGATCCGACTCGTCCTTCTCGGGCGAGTACGGGACGACCGTGACTCCCAGCGCGGCGAACTCGGCCGCGCGCTCCACGCCGAGCGAGTCGAGATCGCCAACGATGGCGTGCGGGACGAAGTCCCACCTTTCGAGCGCGAGCGCGCCGCCGTCCGCGGCGACGATGAGCTCCGCGCCTTCGAGGTGCGCGCGGTCGCGCGGATCGACGTCACCGTGCGCGACCACCACGGCCTTCAAGAAACAAAAAAGCGGCGCATCCGAGCGCCGCAGCGAGGTCTCATGCGTTCCGACTCCCTACGCTGACATTACTCAGATCAGGTTCTGGGGTCTGCGGCTCACCGCACTCTCAGCGCCCCGTGGGCGCTCCCCCGTCGTATTCAGTTGTTGGATCGAGTCTACCTCGTAGCAGGGGGGTTGCAGGGGGTTCTCCCCCTGCGATCAGCGGACGCGCGACCGTTAGGCCGCGCGTCCGCGATGCGACCGTTGGGTGTTAGGCGGCCTGTGCGGCCTCGGCGGTCTTCTTGACCGACTCGATGTGTACGACCTCGCCCTTGGTCGGGGCGATCAGCCATGCCACCACCAGGACCGCGAACGATGCGAAGGCTGCGAGTTCCATCTCTATCTCCTTTAGATCGTGTACGCGGCTTCGCGGTGCTGCGACGCGTCGAGACCGAGGACCTCTTCGTTCTCCGGCACGCGTAGCCCTACGAAGACATCGATGAGCTTGAGGATCACGAAGGTCATGACCGCGGAGTACGTGACCGACGCGAGGACGGCGATCGCCTGCACCCCGAGCTGCCCCGGGTTGCCGAACGCGAGTCCGTCCTTCCCGGCCGCGTTCACCGCCACCGTCGCGAAGATGCCGGTCGCGAGCGCGCCCCACATGCCGCCGATGCCGTGCACGCCGAAGACATCGAGCGCATCGTCGACCTTGAGTCGCTTGGTGACCTGGATCCCGACGTAGCAGAACGTTCCGGCACCGAGCCCGATGAGGATCGCGGCGGAGACATCGACGAAGCCGGATGCCGGTGTGATCGCGACGAGACCGGCGACCGCACCCGCCGCCGCACCGAGGACGCTCGGAGCGCCTTTGTGCAGCCACGACACCGTCATCCAGGTGAGCGCGCCCATCGCCGCCGCGGTGTTGGTGACGACGAAGGCGTTCGCGGCGAGGCCACCGGCGTTGATCGCGCTGCCCGCGTTGAACCCGAACCAGCCGAACCACAGGAGCGATGCGCCGAGGACGGTCATGGTCGCGTCGTGTGGCTCGATCGGCTCGAGGCCGAGGCCCTTGCGCCGGCCGAGCACCAGCGCCGCGACGAGCGCGGAGACGCCACTCGTGATGTGCACGACCGTGCCGCCGGCGAAGTCGAGCGTGCCGAGCTCGCGGAGCCAGCCACCCGTGCCCCAGACCCAGTGAGCGACGGGGTCATAGACGAACGTCGCCCAGAGGAGTGTGAACACGACGAAGGCCTTGAAGCGCTTGCGCTCCGCGAACGCGCCGGTGATGAGTGCTGGGGTGATGACCGCGAACATCATCTGGAAGACCATGAACCCGAGGTGGGGGACCGTGGGCGCGTAATCGGGGTTCGGCGTCTGTCCGACGCCCCTTAGCGATAGCCAATCGAGCCCCCCGATGAGACCGCCGTGATCGGGACCGAACGCCAGCGAGTACCCCCACAGCACCCACTGCACGCTGATCAGGCACAGGATGAAGAAGCTGTGCATGATCGTCGCGAGGACGTTCTTGCGGCGGACCAGCCCGCCGTAGAAGAAGCCGAGCGCGGGTGTCATGAGCATGACGAGGGCCGCGGACGCGAGGAGCCAGGCGGTGTCGCCAGCGTTGATGTTTTCCATGCCCCGTAGCCTGCGCAGCGGGCATGCCCTGGTCAGTAGCGCATCGGGGGCCGTCGGTTTCGGTTGGGTTCTAGGCGCCGCGCAAAGGCGCCGCTCTTCACGGACCTTTGCGCGGCGCGGGAACTAGGCCGCGATCACATGCCCTTGGCGAGGCCGATGACGTTGCCTTCGGGGTCCGCGAACGTCGCGAGCTCGACCGGGCCGGCCTTCATCGGTGGCATGACGGTCTTGCCGCCCAGCTTTTCCACCTTCGCGAGGGTGCCCTTCAGATCCTCGGTCTCGATGTAGAAGGTCACGCTGCTGCGGCCATCGCGCGACGGGCCGATGCCGCCGCCGATGCCGTGCCCGTTGGCGCCGGTGTCGACCATCGCGTAGTCCTCCGGCGCGTCGGTGAGCTTCCAGTCGAAAGCCTTGGCGTAGAAGTCGCGAAGCTTCTTGTTGTCCTTCCCGATGACCTCGAAGTGCGTGACGGGATATGCCATGTCGGTCTCCCCTTTCTAATCCTGCGTCTTGGCAGCGGTGTGATGCGCTGAGTCGGTGCCCACGTCGCGGCCCTCGGCCACGTTCGTGAGGCGGGGTAGGAAGTAGTCCCACCCTTCCGTGTGCGATGCGAGGGCGCCTTCCGGCAGCCCGCGGTGCACGAGCCGGAGGCGTGTGCCCTGCCCGTCAGGCTCGAGGTCGATCTCGACCGTGCTCGATCCCGGCGGCACGACGGGGTTGTCCTTCCAGCCCCAGGTGTAGACAACGCGGCGCGACGGGATCACCTCGACGAATCGTCCGTCGACGGCGCCCTTGTCATTCTCGAAGTCGACATGGAAGGTCCCGCCCGGTCGCGGCTCGAGCTGAGCGAGCTTTCCCTTCCAGCGGACGTATTGGCTCGGGTCGGTCAGCAGCCGGAAAACCGTTTCCGGCCGTGCCGCGATGGTGATGACCTTCTCAATTGCCTTTGTTTCTACGGTCACGACGGGTCCCCCTTTGCTCTTCCTGCTCCGCTGCCTGCTTCAGCAGGCGGAGGTTTTCGTCCCAATAGGACTCGAGGTAGGCGCGGAGCTGCGCGATGCTCTCGGGCCGCGCGCGGTACAGGCGCTTCGTGCCACTCCGTCTCTCGCTCACGAGGCCCGCCTCCTTGAGCACGCGCAGGTGCTGCGAGATCGCCGGACGGGTCACCTCGAAGTGGCTGGCGATCTCGCCGGCGGCGAGCTCCGCGGTCCACACCAGACGCAGGATCTCGCGGCGGCGGGGCTCGGCGATGGCGCGGATCGCGGCTTCCATCGGCATATGTGAGCACACACTTACGAAAGTGTCAACTTACATATATGTCAGGGCGCATACGAGAGGACACCGTTCCACAACCCAAGCGAAACCGAGGGGCCGTTCACCGGAGCGGGTCCGTCGCCGGATGCTCTCGGGGACAACACCTGTGGGGAGTTGACCGATGACGTTGACCATCGAGCGCGAGCGCCCCGCGACCGCCGCGCCCCCGACCCCGAAGACCTCACCCAAAGATGTCTTGGCGATGGCGAAGAAGGAAGGCGTCCAGATCGTGGACCTCCGCTTCGTCGACCTGCCCGGCACCTGGCAACACTTCTCGATCCCGGTCGAGGAGCTCTCCGAGGGTCTCTTCATCGACGGCATCGGCTTCGATGGCTCGTCGATCCGGGGGTTCCAGCACATCCACGAGAGCGACATGCTGCTCATGCCGGACCCGACCTCGACGTTCATCGACCCGGTGCTCGAGGTCAAGACGATGGACATCATCTGCGATGTCATCGATCCGCTCACGCGTCAGCCGTACTCGCGAGACCCGCGGTACGTCGCGAAGAAGGCCGAGGCGTTCCTCCCGACGACCGGCATCGCGGACATCGCGTACTGGGGCCCGGAGATCGAGTTCTACATTTTCAACTCGCTCCGCTTCGACCAGAGCGCGAACTTCGGCTTCTACTACATCGATTCAGAGGAAGGCATCTGGAACTCGGGCAGCAACGGGACGCCGAACCTGGCGCACCGCCCGCGTTTCAAAGAGGGCTACTTCCCGGTCCCGCCCGCCGATAAGCTGCAGGACCTCCGCTCGAAGATGGTCCGCGCGATGATCGCGTCGGGCATCGCGGTCGAGGTGCACCACCACGAGGTCGGCACCGCGGGTCAGACAGAGATCGACATCCGCTTCGGCACCATGGTCGAGACCGCGGACAAAGTCCTCAAGTACAAGTACATCGCCAAGAATGTCGCGGCGAAGAACGGTTACGTCGCGACCTTCATGCCGAAGCCGATGTACGGCGACAACGGCTCGGGCATGCACACGCATCAGAGTCTCTGGAAGGACGGCCGCAACCTCTTCTACGACAAGGGTGGATACGCGCTCCTGTCCGAGACCGCGCGCCATTACATCGGCGGGCTGCTGAAGCACGCCCCGGCGATCCTCGCGTTCGCGGCTCCGACAACGAACTCGTACCGCCGGCTCGTGCCGGGCTACGAGGCGCCGATCAACCTCGTGTACTCGCAGCGCAACCGGTCGGCGTGTGTGCGGATCCCGACCTACTTCGATAAGCCCGAGGCGCGGCGCCTCGAGTTCCGCGCGCCCGACCCGTCATGCAACCCATACCTCTCGTTCTCGGCGTGCCTCATGGCCGGTCTCGACGGCGTCATCAACCAGATCGAGCCGCCGACCCCGATCGACGAGGACCTGTACGAAGGCGAGCACCGCTCGGTGAAGCAGACGCCGGGCTCACTGGAGGAAGTCCTCGACGCGCTCGACGCGGACCGCGACTTCCTCAAGCGCGGGGGCGTTTTCACCGAGGATCTCATCGAGGAGTGGCTCGGCTTCAAACGTGCAAGTGCCAAGCAGGTGGCGCTGCGGCCGCATCCCTACGAGTTCTATCTGTACAGCGACGTTTAGAGGAGGCTCAGATGACAGCGGTGATCCAGTGGCGCGAGGCGGGGAGTGGTAAGCACTGGGCGCAGCGCGCGCTTCCCGAGCCGCCGCGGCATCTCCGTGTGTCGAAGACCGCCACGGTCCCGACCGATAAGGTCGGCCGCGACCTCGAGGCGTGGCTGGGAGATCTCACTGTCGCGAGCACGCACGACGCCGACTGAGCTCTAGACCGCGCTGCGGGCCTTCGCTTCGCGAATGACGGG
>JALYLT010000033.1 GCA_030774095.1 Chloroflexota bacterium | reverse complement strand
TGCGTCGTGAGCCGAGCGTCGCCGGCAACGCCGGTCCCGCCGGCACTGATGGCACGGTCGGTCCCGCTGGTCCTCCAGGTCCCGCGGGTCCGTCGGGCGCATCTGGACCGGCCGGGGCGACGGGCCCCGCCGGCATCGACGGCGCTACGGGCGTGGGACTTGTCGGCGCAGCCGGAGGCCCCGGAGGCCCAGGTGCAACTGGACCCGCCGGAACTTTCGGCGCGACCGGCGCCGCCGGGCCCGCGGGCGGTCCTGGTGTGGCTGGCCCGGCAGGCGCGGCTGGCGCGGTCGGCCCCGCAGGAGCGACCGGATCCGGAGCGACCGGAGCTACTGGACCGCAGGGTGACACCGGCATTCAGGGTTCGACCGGCCCGACCGGAGCCGGCTCGACCGGCGCGACCGGAGTAACTGGTCCACAGGGCGACACGGGCATCCAGGGGTCAACCGGGCCGGCAGGCAACACCGGATCCACCGGACCTACCGGCGACACCGGGATCACCGGCGTCACCGGTGCGACCGGTCCCGTCGGCGCGACTGGCGCCACGGGTCCCGTCGGGCCGACAGGTCCGCAGGGTCCGACCGGTCCTCAGGGTGACACCGGCCCCACCGGTCCGCAGGGCAACAGCGGCAACACCGGTTCCACCGGTCCGCAGGGCGACACGGGCATCCAGGGCTCCACCGGTCCGCAGGGCAACACCGGCACGACCGGTCCGCAGGGCGACACCGGTATTCAGGGCTCGACCGGTCCGCAGGGAACCACCGGCCCCACGGGCGCGGTAGGAACGACTGGCTCGACCGGTCCTCAGGGCGACACCGGCATCCAGGGGTCCACGGGTCCCCAGGGAACGACGGGCGCTACGGGCGCCGTAGGAACGACCGGCTCGACCGGCCCCCAGGGCGACACCGGCATCACCGGTGCGACCGGTCCCGTCGGCGCGACCGGCGCCACGGGTCCCGTCGGACCGACCGGACCTCAGGGTGACACCGGAGCACAGGGCGACACCGGCTCGACGGGTCCGCAGGGCAACAGCGGCAACACCGGCTCGACCGGTCCGCAGGGCGACATCGGCATCACCGGAGCAACGGGACCGCAGGGCACGACCGGATCGACGGGCGCGCAAGGAACGACAGGTTCCACCGGTCCACAGGGCGACACGGGCATCACCGGTGCGACCGGAGCTGTCGGCGCCACCGGCGCCACGGGTCCTGTCGGGCCGACCGGTCCGCAGGGTCCGACCGGTCCTCAGGGCGACACCGGCAACACCGGCCCGCAGGGCAACAGCGGCAACACCGGCTCGACCGGCCCGCAGGGCAACAGCGGCAACACCGGATCCACTGGTCCGCAGGGCGACACAGGCATCCAGGGCTCCACCGGTCCGCAGGGCAACACCGGTACGACCGGTCCGCAGGGCGACAGCGGCAACACCGGCGCCACTGGCCCGCAGGGAAATAGCGGCAACACCGGCTCGACCGGTCCGGTCGGCGCAACAGGCGCGACCGGCCCCGTTGGACCGACCGGTCCGCAGGGCGACACCGGAGCACAGGGCGACACCGGCTCGACCGGTCCGCAGGGCAACAGCGGCAACACCGGCTCGACCGGCCCGCAGGGCAACAGCGGCAACACCGGCTCGACCGGCCCGCAGGGCAACACCGGCGCGGTCGGCACCACGGGTGCGACAGGCGCGCAGGGCAACACCGGCACGACCGGTCCAATCGGCGCGACCGGAGCGACCGGGCCCGTCGGACCGACCGGTCCGCAGGGCGACACCGGAGCACAGGGCAACACCGGACCGACCGGTCCGCAGGGCAACAGCGGCAACACCGGCTCGACCGGCCCGCAGGGCAATAGCGGCAACACCGGCTCGACGGGTCCTCAAGGGAACACCGGCGCGGTCGGCACCACGGGTGCGACAGGCGCGCTCGGCAACACCGGTGCGACCGGTCCGCAGGGCGACACGGGTGTGGTCGGAGCAACAGGCGCCGTTGGCGCGACTGGCGCGACGGGCCCGATCGGTCCTACCGGTCCGCAGGGTCCCACCGGCGACACGGGCGCTACGGGCTCGACGGGTCCGCAAGGTGACACCGGCGCTCAGGGCACGACGGGCGCGACCGGAACGCAGGGCGTCACCGGTGCGACGGGTGCGCTTGGCAACACCGGAGCGACTGGTCCCAAGGGCGATACGGGTGTCGTGGGCGCGACCGGCGCGGTCGGCGTCACGGGCGCGACGGGAGCGCAGGGTGACACCGGCATCACCGGCGCGACAGGAGTACAGGGTCCGATCGGTAACACAGGCACGATCGGTACGACGGGTGCGACGGGCGCGCAGGGCAACACCGGCGCGACCGGTGCCCGCGGTGACACGGGCGTTACCGGTGCGACCGGTGCGGTCGGGGCCACGGGCGCCCAGGGCGACACCGGCATCACCGGCGCGACGGGTGCCGTCGGTGCGACCGGCGCGACTGGCGCAGTGGGGCCGACGGGTCCGCAAGGTCCGACCGGCGACACCGGTGCGACGGGCTCAACGGGTCCGCAAGGCGACACGGGGATCACGGGCGCGACCGGCGCGCAGGGTACGACCGGCAACACCGGTGCGGTCGGCGCGACCGGTACGACCGGTCCGCAGGGCGACACGGGTCTACAAGGCGCGACCGGAGCTCAGGGCAACAGCGGGAACACCGGTGCGACGGGTGCCGTTGGTGCGACTGGCGCGACAGGCCCAGTCGGTCCGACGGGTCCGCAGGGTTCGACGGGTAACACCGGCAGCACCGGCGCCACCGGTCCTCAGGGCGACACGGGCATCACCGGCGCCACCGGTCCGCAGGGAAACAGCGGCAACACCGGCTCGACCGGTCCGATCGGTGCGACTGGCGCGACCGGTCCGGTCGGTCCGACCGGTCCGCAGGGACCCAACGGCGACACCGGTTCGACCGGCGCCACAGGTGCGCAGGGAACCACGGGTACCACGGGTAACACCGGAGCCACTGGAGTGCAGGGTCCGCAGGGCAACACGGGCAGTGTCGGTAGCACGGGCGCGACGGGTGCGCAAGGTGTGACCGGAGCGACTGGCGCGCAGGGCACGACAGGTGCCACGGGTGCTCAGGGCAGCACGGGCGCGACGGGTGTGCAGGGCGCGACGGGTGCAACCGGCGTGAAGGGCGACACCGGCAGCTCGCACACGATCCAGAGCAGCGCCGTCTCGGTCACCGACCGTCCGAGACTGAACTTCACGGGCGGCCTGCAAGCTGTCGACAACGCGGGCAACACGAGCAGCGACGTGTCGATCGCGACGACGATCCCGAACGCCCACACGTTCACGGGCGCGATCACGTTCAGCGGGAACGTCAACGCAGCGGCATCCGGCACGAACACCTTCGACTTCTCGAACTCGAGCGGCACGTTCGACACCACCACAGGTCAGGTGACGCTGCGCGGCAACACGCAGACCGCGAGCGGCAAGACAATCACCGCCGGCGCCGGCATCACGACGCAGGACGCGGTCACCATCGCGACGGGCTCGACGACCGGTCGCGGGCTGAGCGTGTCGACGGGCAACGGCCTCACGACGGGCCAGGCGGTGGCCATCAACACCGGGACGTCGACGTTCAGCTCGAGCGGCGGCGGCCTCGGCATCACCAGCACCGGCAACTTCACCGGCAGCCTGGTGCAGCTCACGGCGAACAGCACGCAGACCGGCACGATCCTCGGCATCAGCGGCACGAGCCTGACGACGGGCCGCGCGATCGATGTCACCCTCGGCGCGCTGTACTCGGGCCAGACCGACGGCGGCGGGGACATCGGCGCGGTGAACATCCGCGCGGGTGCCTTCACAGGCAACATCCTCTCCGTCTCGTCCACGGCGACGGGCGCCGGCGCGACCTCGAATCTCGCGAACTTCTCGAGCGCACAGCTCGACGGTCGCCTCGTCTTCGTGAACGCGACGGGTAACTACACCGGCGCGGGCGCTTTGAACGTGACCGTGGCCGGCGCGAGCGCCACCGGCACCGCCGTCGCCATCAACACGGCCGCGGGGTCCACGGGCAACGCGATCGACTTCAAGGTAAGTGGCGCCTCGAAGTTCACCGTCTCCAGCACCGGCGCGATCACGACCGCGGGCAACATCAGCCAGACCGGCGCGACAACGTTCTCGACGGGCACCGGCGCGGTGTCGCTGAACGGCAACGTCACGATCGCGGCGAACAACACCTTCACCCAGAGCGGCACCGGCACCTTCGCCACGGGCAGCGGCGCGGTCTCGCTCAACGGTGACACGACGCTCGCCGCGGGGAAGAGCCTCACGGCCGCGGCTGGCGCCGGCAGCGTGAACTTCTCGTCGGCCACGGGTACCTTCGACACGAGCACGGGTCTGGTGACGCTGCGCGGCAACACCTCCACCGCGAGCGGAGTCACCTTCACGGCGGGGTCGGGTGTGAGCGCCGGCACGGCCGTCACTGTCGCGACGGGCACGACCACGGGCAAGGCGCTCGACATCACGACCGGCAACGGCGTCACGAGCGGCCAGGCCGCCTCGATCAACACCGGCACCTCGGCGTTCAGCACGAACGGAGGGGGCCTCGGCATCACGAGCACCGGTGCCTTCACCGGCACGCTGGTGCGCCTGACCGCGAACTCGACCACGAGCGGCACCGTCTTCGGCATCGACGCGACCGCCCTCACGAGCGGCAAGGCGATCTCGGCGAACCTGGGCACCGCGGGCTACACCGGCACCGGCGCGATCGAGATCACCGCGAACTCGGCCTCCACCGGCACGCTGCTGAACGTCTCGGGTACCTCGCTCGGCGCGAACAACGGCACCGGGGCCAAGGTCTCGATCGGCACGTCGACGGGTACGGATCCAACGGTGGGCAAGGGCGTGCACGTCGCGCTCGGCGCAGCGGGCACGGCGTACTACGCGAACGCCGCGACCGGTTACTCCGGCAACTTCATCGACGCGCGCGTGAACGGGACGACGGTCTTCAGCGTGAACCAAGCGGGCGCGGTGACCGCGGGCGCCCTCACGACGACCGGGCTGACCGTGAACGGCACATCGACGCTCAACGGCAATGTCTCGATCGCGGCGAACAACAACTTCATCCAAAGCGGCACGGGCACCTTCGGCACCGGCACCGGCGCCGTGTCGCTGAACGGCGACGTGACCGTCGCGAGCGGCAAGAACTTCACGCAGTCTGGCGCCGGCACATTCAGCACCGGCACGGGCGCCATCTCGCTGAACGGCAACACGACCATCGCCCAGGGCAGCACGCTCGTCATCGCCGGCACGAACGGCACGGCCTCGACCGCGATCACGGCGCACTACTCCGGCACAGGCACGCTCGACTTCGCGAACCTCGGCTCCGGCGCGTGCGCCAACCTCACGATCACCGTCACGGGCGCGCGCGCGGGCGACACCGCCCTCGGCACGCCGACAGGCGTCGCGGGCGGCATCGAGACGCTCTCCATGACGTGGAACACCTGGGTCTCGGCGAATGACACCGTGTCGGTCCGCGCGTGCTCGAACTCGAACAACCAGAACGCCGCATCGCAGACCTGGCGCGCCGACGTCTGGAGGCACTAGCCTGAGCGCGGTGCGACCGCCACGCCGCGATGACACGATCGCGATCCCGATCTCCGCTATCCGGCGCATTCTCGTCGCGCTCGCCGCGCTCGCCGTCGTGCTCCTCGTCGCGATCGTGCTCTGGCAGCAGGTCGGCAACTTCCTCGCGGGCCAGGGTCGGCGTGTCGACAGGAACACCTACCAGGCGGTGTTCCTGCTGAGCTCTCAGGTCTACTTCGGTCACCTGACGATCGAGGGCGACGAGTACCTGCTGCGCGACGTCTTTTACCTGAACGCGCCGGCCGAGGGCTCGCAGCGCGGCCAGCTCGTGAAGCGCGGGAACGAGCTGCACGGCCCGACGGAGCCGATGATCGTCCCGGCGCGCTCCGTCTTGTTCTGGGAGAACATGCGCGAGGACTCCGAGGTGGCCGGCGCCATCCGCTTGTACCGGTCGGGTCAGGTTCCGTCGCCTCTGCCCGTCACGCCCGCGCCAAGCACCGCCGTGCCGACGCCGACTGCGAGCCGCAGCCCGAGCCCGAGCCCGAGCCCGAGCCGCTAGCCTCGCTGAGGATGCGCATCTCGCGCGCGGTCCCGGCCAAGCTCGGAGTGTTCGTTGCGCTGTTCGTCGCCACGCTGCTGTTCGTTCAGTGGTGGGACTTCACCGTGCCGTCGGTCGGTCGCGCGACCTACCAAGCCGTCTTCTTGGTCAACGGGCAGACGTACTTCGGACGCTACTACGACCGCCTGGGTCCGTACGCGAAGATCGAGAACGCGTTCTACATCCAGCAGACGCGGGCCGCCGACCCTGACGCCGCACCGGAGTCCAAGCTGGTGCGACGCGGCAGCGAGCTGCATGAGCCGACGTCGGCGATGCTCATCGCGAAGTCGGCGATCCTCTTCGTCGAGGACCTGCAGGAAGGTTCATCGGTGGCCCAGTTCATGAGCAAGGAGACCAAGTGAGGCTGCCGACCCGCCTCCGCTCCGTCCTCGCGTGGGTGCTGCTCCCGATCGTTGCCGGCCTACTCGTCGGCATGTCGATCGACCCGACGGCGATGCCGTTCAGCGGACGCGAGCGACTCGCTGCCGTGTTCCTGGCCGATGGCCAGGCGTATTTCGGCCATCTCGACGACAACGCGCTGTCCGGGACGTTGGTCCTGCGCGACGTGTACTACTTCGCCGACGCCAGCAAGACCACCGCCGATCTGCAGATCGCGCTCACAAAGCGCGGCAGCGAAGTCCACCAACCCGTGAGCGAGATGCGCATCCGCCGCGACAAGGTGCTCGTGGTCGAGCACGTGACGCTCGACTCGCCGGTGGCGCGCGCGATCGCCGCGCAGCGCGCGATCGAACGGCTCGAGGTGAATCACTGAGATGCGAGAGCTACGTATCCCGCGGCGCGCGTTGTGGATCGGTCTCGCGGTCGTCGTCGCGGTCGCGATCGTCGCGGTGGCCGCCCGGACCGGCGTTCTGGCATCGTCGTTCGACCCGGTCGCCATCGCCGATTCGCGCGCGATCGGCGTCCAACGAACGGCGGCCGAGCGCGGCATCCAGCGCGCCTATGCGAACGCCGTGGAGCAGCTGCGCAAGACGAGAGAGCTGAGGCTCGCGATCACCGCGCAGCAGGCCGCCGCCATCGAGACGAAGACCGTCGCCGCGCTCAAGACCTTGCGGAACAGCGCATTCGTTTCGGTCGCCGAGGCCTTTGGCCAGAGCGGTGAGGCTGCCCAGCGCTACGCGACCGAAACGGCGGCGCGGTTTGACGCATCCTCGGCAGCCCCGCCGAGCGACGTCGTGTTGTTGGCGCCTCGGTTGTACTCGATCGTCGCGCGCATGAGCCAACTCGCCGCGCAGTTGGCGGACAACGGCACGCGCGAGATGACGAATCCGGATGCCTCCCCGTCGCCGAGCCGCTCGCCATGATGCGCGAAGCTTCGCATCAGATCCCCCAAAGGTCTCGTGAGGCCGCGCTCGCAGCCGCTACCATCGCTCATCAAGCAATGCACAGCCAGAGGCGCGGTCTCATCGCCTTCGTCGCCGGCTTGATCGTGCTTTCAGCGTGCGGCGGGGCCGCGAAGAGCGACACCGACCTATCCTCCGACGCGCTGAACCGCGGTCTCAAGGCGCAGAGCGCCGGCAACTTCGATGAGGCGGCGGCCGCGTACTTCGAAGCGTTGAGCCACGACCGCAAGAACAGGTTCGCGTTCTTCAACCTCGGGCAGATGGCGCAGACGCAGAAGAAGGACCAGATCGCGGAGGGGTACTACCGCTCGGCGCTCGAGATCGACGCGAAGTTCGGGCCCGCACTCTTCAATCTCGCGATCATCCGCGCGAGCGCGGGCGCAACGAGCGAGGCGATCGACCTGTACCGGCGCACCGTCCAGGCCGATCCGCAGAGCGCCGCCGCGTATTACAACCTCGCACTCCTCCTGCGGCAGACCGGCAGCAATGCCGAGGCGGACCAGATGTTCCAGCGCGCGCAGCAGCTCGATCCGAAGCTCGTGCCACCGGCCTCGCCTTCGCCCACCGCGCGTCCGAGCCCCACGAGGTAGCTCCGCGAGCCCTGCTCGCGCGCGCATCGCCATCGCGATCGTCGTTCTCGTCGGCGTCGGCCTGCGCGCCTACTTCGTTCCGGCGCGCGGCTACCCCGGGGACGTCGCGCTCTTCGTCGATTGGGGCGAGCGCATCGTGCGCCTGGGACCGACGCACTTCTATGCGGATAACTACTTCGCCGACTACCCGCCGGCGTTCCTGTACGTGCTGTGGCTGCTGGCGGCGCTGTTCGACGGCGAGGCGCTGCGCCTGGCGGTCAAGGCGGTGTCGATCCCGGCCGACGTCGCGATCGCGCTCATCAGCGCGGCGGTCGTGTGGCGACACGGCAGTCCCGGTCGCGCGGTGCTCGCCGCGGCGCTCTGGTCGTTCGCTCCCGGCGCGGTGATCGCGGGTCCGTACTGGGGCCAGGTCGACGCCGTCGGCACGCTCGTCGCCTTGCTTGCGCTCCTCTCGGCCTCGGCGCGGCGCTGGGTCCTCGCCGGCGCGCTCGCGGGGATCGCGAGCATCCTGAAGTTCCAGTTCGGCCTCGCGCTCGTCGTCGTGGGCGTCGCGGCCGCGATCGAGGCGTACCGCTTACGGTCCTGGCGGCCGCTCCTGGTGTTCCCGGTCGCGGCGGCGGCCGCGTTCATCGTCGCGCTGGGCTTCGATCAGGGGCCGCTTCGCCTCTGGGCGATGCTGCGCTTCGCGGGCGAGGAATACCAACTCACGTCGCTCTACGCGTTCAACATCTGGTCGATCGTCGCGGGCTTCTTGAGACCAGACGACCCGTACGTCGTCCTCGGGGGGATCCTCCTCGGCGCCGCGGTCATTGCGTCGTGCGTTCCCCTCTGGTGGCGTCGCGACGCGGCAACGCTGCTCGCGGCGGGCGCGGTCGCGACGCTGGCCTTCTACTTCCTGCCGACGCGCGCGCACGAGCGCTACCTCTTCCCGGCGCTCGCGCTGCTCGTGCCGTTCGCCGCGGCACGCCCGCGGGTGCTCGCTCCGTACCTCGGGCTGTCGGTCGCGTTCGCGCTCACGCTCGTGTTCGCGCTGTCGCGCACGGTGTTCACGGATGTGCGGGCGCCGGCGTGGCTCGACGCGACACTCTTCCGCCGTGACGGCCAGATCGCGATCGCCGTCTTCATGCTCGTGTGCGCGCTCGCGTGCGCCCTCCTCGTCTCGACCCTCGATGCCTCGCTCGTCCGGCGGCCGATCCGGTGGGAGCGCCCCGCCCGCCGGCTTCTCACGTGGGTACGCGGTCGTGGGCGTCGCCTGCGGGAGGACGCACTCGCGGCCGTCGCGCGCGAGCGTGCGAGCGCGCGGCGCGTGCAGCACGCCGTGCTCGCGGCGGTGCTCGCGCTTCCGATGCTCTTCAACGCCGTGGCGCTCCTTCCAGAGGTCACCGTCGCCGTGCCGAGCAACAACGATGACGCGAACCATTTCGGCTATGTCCAGCGAGCGAACGAGGCGCTCGCCCGCGGCGAAGATCCGTTCGACTTCTGGATGCCGGAGATGGAGCTCGGTTTCGCGCCGTTCGTCTACTACCAACACCTTCCACACCTCGCGATCGTCGCGCTCTATCGCGCGCTGTTCGGCACTGTCGACCTGTTCACGCTGTTCAACGTCGTGCGCTGGCTGCTGCTCGTCACATTGCCGCTCACTGTGTGGTGGTCGCTGCGGAGGATGGGCGCGTCCGCGCCCGCGGCCGTGCTGGCGGGTGCCGCCGCGGGGCTGCTGTCGGGCGACGGACGCTTCGGGCTCGAGTACGAGAGCTTCGTCTGGCGGGGCTGGGGCATGTACACGCAGCTCTGGGCCGCGCACCTCGCATTCCTCTCGCTCGCGGCGGTCCACGAGCTGCTCGAGCGCGGCCGCGGGCTACTGCGCACGATCCTCGTGCTGTCCGCGCTCGCGCTCTCGCATCTCATCTACGCGTACATGACGGCGATCAGCGTCGTCGTGCTCCTCATCGTCCTCGGCGTACGCCGCCGCGAGTGGCGCGTGCGCCTCACGCGCCTCGGCCTTGTCGGCGCCGCCGTCGCGGTCATCACCTCGTATATGTGGCTGCCGTTCCTCGCCGAGAAGGCGTACCTCAACGTAAGCCAGCCATACCTCCCGCGCTGGCGCTTCGACTCGTTCGGCATCGGACCGATCCTCACCTGGCTCGCGTCGGGCGATCTCATCGATCACGCGCGGCTACCCGCGCTCACGTTGCTGCTCGCTGTCGGCATCGGCGTCGCGATCCGCTGGCGCGAGCGCCTCGCCGTGCTGAGCCTCGCGCTCCTCGCGGTGTGGGTCGTGCTGTGGTCGGGCCGCACGACGCTCGGTCCGCTCGCCGACCTCCTGCCGCTGTCGAGTGGGCTCCATGTCCACCGCTTCGTTGGGAGCGTCGACATCGCAGCGATCATGCTCGTCGGCGTCGGTGCCGGCGCTGTCTGGCGCGTCGCGCGGGCCGACGCGAGCACGCGCCGCGCGCTCGTCGCGGGCGGCGTCTTCGGCTTGCTCCTCGTGCCGGCGCTCGTCGAGCGTGCCGACTACTACGGCTGGAACACGCGCTGGATGACCGAGACGCGCGACGCGATCGCGCGGGACCGCGACGTGGCCGCCGTCGTCGACGCGTTGGAGGATCTCCCGGTGGCGCGCACGTATGCGGGCATTACGAACGATTGGAGCAAGACGCTCGAGTTCGTCCCGTTCAATAGCGTGCGCTTCGCCGATCTGCTCAACTTCGCTCGCCTGCCTCGTGTCGCGAAGCCGTACGCGAGCCTCGCGCTGAATGGCGACCTCACGTTCCACTTCAATGACACAAGCGCCGCGCAGTACGACGTGCTTAACGCCCGCTACGCGGTGGCGCGGACCGGGACCGCGGTGCCGAGCTTTCTCTTCTCGCTGCGCACCGTCGGCGCGTACACGATCTACGGCGCCCCGACGAGTGGATGGGTCGCCTTTGCCGCGACCACGACCCGCGAAACGGTGACGACCGACGAGAAGCTCTTCTTCCGGATCCGCGAGTGGTTCGTCGGACCCGGGCCGGCCGCGCGCGCCTACGTCCGGTACGACTATCCCGCCGCCTCCGACGGCGTCGTGGGCAGTTCGCGCGCGTGGTGCGCGAACGGGCGCGTCGCGTACGAGCGCGCGCAGCGCGACAGCGTCGAGGTCCTCGTCGGCTGCGACGCCCCGGCGGCGCTAGTCCTGAAGGTCACCTATCACCCCAACTGGCGCGTGACGGTGGACGACCGCCCGGTGCAGACCTTCATGGTGTCGCCGGGCTTCATCGGGATCGAGCTGCCCGCTGGCCAGCACTTCGTCACGGCCCATTACGAGTCGACGCCGGTGAAGACGCCGCTCCTGGTCCTGGGCGTCCTGACGGTCGCGGGATTCGCCGGTTTCCGGCGGATCCGTGGACCCCTGCAGGCGCAGTGGTCCCAACGGCGCGCCCGTCGGGACCCCCTTGCCCCTGGCTGAGCCGCACTGGCCGACCTAGATTGACTGCAAGCCAAGACCGAGAGGCCCTGGTGGACCGAGCGAAACGGCAAACCCGCCGCGAGGCGGGGACGCAAAGCCTCCGGACTCACAGAGTTAGCGGGGTTACCGAAACGAGGACGAGCGATGAAGAACCTTCTGAAGATCGCGGGCGTGGGCACGCTGGCACTCCTGGCCCTGGTATTCGTCTTCCGCGCTCAGGCGAGCGCGAACGACGGCCCCTTCTGCGCCCCGACCACCGGATTCGTCCCTCAGTTCTGCGTCAACGTGCCGGTGGGCACGAGCGTGCGTCATGAGACGACCGTCCCTCTGTCGACGGTCCTCACGACCCGCGCCGACGTCCGCGTCGAGTCGGGCATCCCGGCTCCCGAGGTCGTGCGCCTCGCCTCCGCCGTCGACAGCGCCATCAGCCGCATCGAGCAGGTCTCGGGCCGCCCGTTCTCGACGAAGCCGCGGATCCTCGTGTTCGCGACGCGCGCGAGCTTCGCACGCGGCACGCAGGACCTCTTCGGCTACTCGCCCGAGACCGCGGCGAACGTCGCGACCTCGTACGGCGGCGTTTTCGATCCACAGACGCTCACCATCGCGGTCAGCTGGCAGTCGACCGCGGGCTCGAACCTGTCGCGCCTCCTCGCCCACGAGCTGACGCATCTTGCGACACGAGAGATCGTCGGCCCGGACGCCGTGGTGCCAGCCTGGTTCGAGGAAGGCCTCGCGGCCGAGATCGAGGCCGGCGACGCCGGCATCGACACGGATGCGCAGCTCGCGGCGCGCTCGCTCCTCGCGAACGCACCGCGCACGCTCGACACGATCGCCACACTTGCCGACTGGCACCGTGAATACGCGAAGCTCGGGACCGCGCTCTACGCCGTGTCGGCCGAGGCCGTCGGCGCGCTGGAGGCGCAGATCGGACGCGGCGCGATGTTCGATCTCCTCACCGAAGTTGGTCGGGGAGCGCGTTTCGAAGATGCCTACCGCGCACACGCCGGTGAGGACCTGGATGGATTCCTGGCCCGCCTCACCGGCGGCGACGCATTCCAGCCGACCGTCGCGGTCGGCACCGCCCCGGACACCGCGGGCAATCTCCGCTGGACGCTCAGCGGATTCGCTCCCGACAGCGATGTGCGGATCACGATCTCGGGCAGCGGCTACGACCTTGCGTACATGGTCCGCACCGACGGGATCGGGATGTACCGCGGCAGCTTCGGAGCGACAGCCGCGGCCGGGTCCTACACGGTCACCGCCCAGACCACGAGCATCCACGCCATGGGGACGATCGACACGGCATCGCGCTAGCGTTAGCGGGCCGAGTCCTTCTCCAGCATGCCGCGGTTGTGCACGAACAGCGCGGCCTGCGTGCGGTCGGTGAGCTCGAGCTTGCTGAAGATGTTGGAGATGTGCGTCTTCACCGTGCGCTCGCTGATGCCGAGCTGCGCACCGATCTCCTTGTTCGCTCGACCGCTCGCGACGAGACGCAGCACTTCGCGCTCCCGCGGCGTGAGATCCGAATAGACATCCGTTTCTGACTGAGTGCTGGCGCTGCGCAGCTGTCCGAACTCGTCGAGCACGCGGCGCGCGACCGAGGGGTAGATGAGCGAGAATCCGTCGGCCACGGTGCGGATCGAGTTCGTGAGCTGCGTCGCGGTGACTTCTTTCAGAAGATAGCCCGACGCGCCGGCGCGGATCGACGAGAACACAAGGTCATCCTCGTCGTAGTTCGTCAGCACGATGACGCGGGCCGACGGGACGTAGTTGCGCACGCGACGCGTCGCGGTGACGCCGTCCCAGTCACCCATGTTGATGTCCATCAGCACGACGTCCGGCAGCAGCTCCTGCGCGAGCTCGAGCGCGGCGTGGCCATCGCCGGCCTCGCCGACCACCTCGAACTCCGGCTCGGTCTCGAGGATGGTGCGCAGGCCGCTCCGAACGACGGCATGGTCGTCGACGATGAGGATCTTGATGCGCCGCTTCTCGTTCATCGACCGAAGAGTCTCGCGAAGAAGCCCACAGGCTGCGTTGCGGCGTCGGCTGCCTCGGCGTGATCGTCGACGTCGGACGCCCGACGTCCGTAATTCATCGCGGCCACCGCATCGGACGCGTACGGGATGCTCGCGCGGACGATGCTGCCCTTGCCCGGCTCGCTGCGAACGACGAGATGTCCGGCCGCGGCCTCGGCGCGCTCGCGCATGCCGACGACGCCGAAGTGGCCGCGATCCTCGGCGCTGCGGAACGTCTCGTCGACGTCGAAGCCCTTCCCGTCGTCCTCGACGGTGACGACGACGCCGTCCTCGTCGTAGAGAAGGGCCACCTTCGCGGTCGTTGCGCCGGCGTGCTGAGCGACGTTGCGCAGCGCCTCGCCCACGATGCGGATGACCGCGCGCTCCACGACCGCGTCGAGCTCGCGCGGCTGGCCGCTCTCCTCCATCTGTACCTGCAGACCGGTCTGCCGGCGCAAGTCATCGACGAGGCGGCCCAGTGTCACGGGAAGATTCAGCCCGCCCGTCTCGCTCTGCCGGAGCGCGGTCATGTACTGCCGCACGTCCATCAGCGTGGCGCGCGCGTCGCGCGACGCTTTCGCGAGCTGCGGTCCGAGGAGCGCGGGATCCCTGACG